>CAUVUZ010000086.1:0-5148 GCA_963555095.1 uncultured Streptococcus sp.
GCTGAACCCAAAGCAAAGGTAAAGCTGATTGTACGATTTACATTAATTCCCATCAATTGAGCTGCGTCGCTATCAACTGATACCGCACGCATGGCTTTCCCCATTTTTGTTTTTTGGACGATCAATTGCAATAAAACCATCAAGAGTACAGAAACTGCTAAAATCATTAACTGGACGTTTGTCAAGCTGATTGGTCCTAAATCATAGCGAACTGTTTGAATGGCTTGAGGAAAGGCACGAGTATTGGCACCGACCAAGTAGACCATTCCATATTCAAGTAGGAAAGACACTCCGATAGCTGTAATCAAAACAGCAATACGTGTAGAGTGTCGCAAAGGACGGTAGGCAAGAAACTCAATCACAACACCAAGTAGTGCAGTTCCTGCCATTGAAATAATTAAAGCTAAAAAGAAATTCATTTGGAAAGAATTAATCAAAAAGTAACCAATAAAGGCTCCCATCATATAAATATCACCGTGGGCGAAGTTGATGAGTTTGATAATTCCATAAACCATGGTATAACCCAGAGCCAAAAGTGCATAAACACTACCCAGAATTAGACCATTCACAAGTTGTTGGAGCATCGCATTCACTCTTTTCTATCGTTATTTTTTAGAAAATTTCTCAATTTTCACAAGTTCATAAACACCGAAACAGGGAGTGAGTCAAAGGCTCATTCCCTATTTCAACTACTATTCTAATGTTATGGTTTTACAACTTCTGCTGCTTCCACTTTACCATTGTTCATGGTCATCATGTAAGCAGTTTTCACTGTATTGTGGTCAGCATCAAAGCTTGTTTGACCAGTTACACCATCAAAATCTTTGGTTTTAGCAAGGTTGTCCTTGATTTCACCTGAGTTTTTAGCACCTTTTGCAGCATTGGCTACTAGGTAAACTGAGTCATAGGCCAAAGCTGAGAATGTTGAAGGTTCTTCATTGTATTTTGCACGGTAGGCTTCAAGGAATGCTTTAGCTTTTGCAGAAACATCAACTGTAGTTGAGAATCCTGAGATGAAGTAAATGTTTGAAGCTCTTTCAGCAGTTGCTTGTTGAACAAATTCTTCACCGTTAAAGCCATCACCACCAACGATAGGTTTATCAATTCCCATACCACGCGCTTGGTTTACAATTTTACCCGCTTCTGTGTAGTAACCTGGAACAACGATAGCGTCAAACTCTTTGTCTTTCATTTTAGTAAGGGCTGCTTGGAAGTCAGTATCACCTGCTACAAAAGTTTCATCTGCTACAATCTCACCCTTATAGGCTTCGCGGAAAGATTTAGCAATACCTTTAGCATAGTCACTTGCATTGTCCGTATAAAGAACAACCTTCTTAGCGTTCAATTTGTTTGTCACATAGTTTGAAATAATCTTCCCTTGGAAGCTATCTTGGAAAGTTCCGATAAATAGATATTCTTGACCTTTAGTCAAACCGTCTTGAGTCGCACTTGGTGAAATCAATGGCACTCCAGCTTTAGTAGCGTTAGCCACAGCTGCGGCAGTTGCACCAGATGTCGCAGGTCCTACGATAGCTGTAACTTTTGATTGGGTCACTAGGTTAGTTGTAACAGAGGCAGCCTCAGCAGTTTCAGATTTGTTATCTTTATCCACAACTTCGATTTGTTTTCCGTCGATACCACCAGCAGCATTGATTTCATCAACAGCAAGTTGGGCACCTTTTTGTTCAGAAGTACCATAGGCAGCTACAGCACCTGTTTCTTCAAAGTTAAAACCAATTTTAACTGTTTTCTCGTCTACTGGATTACCAGTTGTATTTGACGCTCCTGACTTGACCTCTCCACAGGCAGCAAGAAGAGCCACACTAGCAAGAGCCACAAAAGATAGGGCAAATTTTTTCTTCATTTTTAATCTCCTTATAGTTGTTTCAAAAATAGTATGTTAAGAATATACCGAATTATCAGAAAATTGTCAACACATTTATCTCATTTTTTAAATGATAACGTTTTCCTCAGTGCGATAGAGATTGCCAACAAAGGGAGTTTCTAACTCTTGAATGTGGCAACGTCTTATTTTTTTGACAAATCTTTCCTTACCTAATCTCTCAACTAAGTCATCTAGCTCCTCAGTTGGAACATAAAGTTGCAGGTAGCGATGTTTTTTGGAATGGTAACAGATATCACCGTATTCCTGAAGTTTTTTTGCATCTCGATTATAGTAAAGATAGATGATTAATCCTGATCGATTTGTTTTTTCAAACATGAGGGATCCTCTTTCTAAGAAATCTTCCCCTATTATACCAAAAAAAGCAAACTCCGTCGAGTTTGCTTTCTAGCTTGCTTAGCTCAAAGAATTGTTAGCCATGATTTCATCAATGAAGCCATATTCGAGCGTTTCTTGGGCACTCATCCAGTAATCACGTTCAGCATCCGCGTGAATTTGCTCAACTGATTTACCTGAGTTATCTGCAAGGATTTGCTCCAAAGTCTTACGAGTTTTGAGCAAGTGCTCTGCAGCGATTGCCATATCGGTTTGTTGGGTACCACCACCTGTACCACCCATTGGTTGGTGAATCATGTACTCTGCATTTGGAAGCATGAAGCGTTTGCCTTTTGCTCCACTTGATGCAATGACAGTCCCCATAGATGCTGCCATTCCCATAACGATGGTTTGAACATCTGCCTTGATAAAGTTCATGGTATCAACGATTGCCAAACCAGCTGAAACAGAACCTCCAGGTGTATTGACATAAAGGTAAATATCCTTTGTACTATCTTGGGCATCCAAGAAAAGTAATTGGGCGATAACGGAGTTGGCCATGTTGTCTTCAACTGGACCTGTTAGCATGATAATGCGGTCTTTCAAAAGACGAGAGTAAATGTCATAGGAACGTTCTCCACGGCTTGTTTGTTCAATAACTACAGGAATCATTCATTTCTCCTTTTAATGTTGAATTTTCTTAGTCTTACGACTCAATACAGAACTATTATATCTTTTTGGTCAAAAAAGGTCAAATTTTTGCTCTATACTATCGACAGAATCAAAAATTCAACCTCCTTGCGAAATTAGAAACATCCTCCAATTTCATCTTTAAGACTCTATCTGAGTCTTATTTCGTACCGAACAAGCGGTCTCCAGCATCTCCGAGTCCTGGGACAATATAGCCATGTTCATTCAAGTGTTCGTCCAGAGCTGCTGTAAAGATTTCGACATCTGGGTGAGCTGCTTGAAGAGCTTTCACTCCTTCTGGAGCAGCTACTAGGCAGACAAACTTGATATTTGATGCGCCACGTTTTTTAAGCGAGTCAACAGCCAAGATAGCTGATCCACCTGTTGCAAGCATTGGATCGACGACAAAGATTTGACGTTGGTCAATGTCCTCAGGCAATTTCACCAAGTATTCAACTGGTTGAAGGGTTTCTTCATCACGGTACATACCAATGTGCCCAACTTTTGCTGCTGGAACCAAGCTCAAGAGTCCATCTACCATCCCGATACCTGCACGCAAGATTGGGACAATCGCCAATTTTTTACCAGCCAATTGTTTTTGAACGGTCTTTGTGATAGGTGTTTCGATTTCCACGTCTTCAAGTGGAAGATCACGAAGTACTTCATATCCCATCAACATTGCAATCTCGTCTACTAGTTCACGAAAAGCTTTTGTAGAAGTATCTGTACGACGCAAGATTGACAATTTGTGTTGAATGAGTGGATGATTAATGACTTCAATTTTTCCCATTTTCTGAGTTCCTTCTTTCAATTTATTCTTCTTATTATATCAAAAAACGGTTTAAAAAGCTTTCTAAACCATTTATTTTTATTAATTTTTAAATCAAATCTGCCTCTTGGAGAGCTGTCTGAACAGTCTCTAATGGTAAATGGGTCAACTCAGTGCCTTTTTCTTGATAAAGGTACTGAGCATAGTCATCCATTCGGTACTGGTTGATATAGACTACACGTTTGCAACCAACTTGTAGCAGTTGTTTGGTGCAGTTCAGACAAGGGAAATGGGTCACATAGGCTGTAAAACCTCTGGGAACCCCTCGTTCAGCTCCTTGCAAGATGGCATTGACCTCGGCGTGAAGTGTTCGGACACAATGACCTTCAATGACTAAACAGTCGTGATCAATACAGTGCTCCGTTCCTGATACGGAACCATTGTAGCCTGTTGAAATGACCTTATTGTCCTTAACTAGGACAGCCCCCACTTTAGCACGTTTACAGGTCGAACGATTGGCAATCAGTAAAGCCTGGGCTGCAAAGTACTCATCCCAAGCCAGTCTTTTTTCTGTCATGACTCTTCTCCTTTTCCTCTATTTTTTGAAAAATGGCAAGCGTAAATCTGCAATCTTTTCAGCTGGAACCTTCATGCCATCCTTGATCCATTTAAGCAGAACCGATACGATGGCAGAGCTCCAAAAGGAATGAAGGTAGCTGCTAACGCCTTTTGACTTTCCGTGGTATTTTTCTAGAAATTCCTGCATGGCTTGGACAAAAATCTTTTCCAAATGGTAGTCCAGAGCAAGTTGGATAACCTTGGCTTCTTTCTTGGCTGCGCGGAAAAGGTGAACCCAGACTAGATAAAGGTCGGTTTTGACATCGTAGTGGCTCAACTGTTCCATTATATTATGAACACTGCGTTTAAAAACACTTTCTAAAATTGCTTCTTTAGAATCATAATTGCGATAAAAGGCAGCGCGTGAGACACCCGCCCGCTTGACCAACTCTGAAATACTGATCTTAGCCAAGTCTTTTTTCTCTAGAAGTTGCAAAAGCGCCGTCTCGATCGCTTCTCTGGTCAAAAAATTGGATTCTTGATTGGATTTTCTGAGATTTTCAAGAGATTTTTCAGATATTTTACGTTCAGACATAACAATTTCTTTCTACTTGTGACAACAGAGAGGTGGTACTTTTGTTTCAAGGGCTTTCATGATATAATTGTAAAAAAAGACAGAACCTTTGTCAATGTATAAGTGACAAAGATGGAGAATTTCTATGACTTGGAAGATTGTGGCTGACTCGGGTTGTGATTATCGTCAATTGGTAACTCCCGCTATTGATACTGAATTTATCAGTGTTCCTTTAACCATTCAAGTGGCTGATCAGGTCTTTATCGATGATGCCAATCTTAACATTGACCACATGATGGAAACCATGTATGCGACTTCTGAGGCTTCAAAATCAGCTTG
>CAUVUZ010000087.1:0-4954 GCA_963555095.1 uncultured Streptococcus sp.
AATTTAAGGAAACTTTCAGAAAAGTTTTAGTTTTGTTTCAGAAATCTTCTGTAGACTGTCTAGCTATATCATACGAAGAAGAGGAAAAAGGTATGAAATCAAAAAAATGGTCCCTACTCGTAACGAGTTTAACGGCAATGGTACTGATGGCAGCATGTGCCCAGTCAACAACTACATCCAATACCAATGCAACGACAAATAGTGCCACAACAACTGCAACAAAGACAAACCAATCTTCCTATTTTACAGAGAAGGACTATGATACTTCTTATGATGAAAGTACAGCTTCTAAGATTGAGCTATCTGGCTCATCAGCAAACGTCTCTGGAGATGGGGTGACAGTCTCTGAATCAACAGTGACCATCACAAAATCTGGAACCTATGTAATTTCAGGTCAGTCTGACGGAGTGCAGATCAAGATCGAGGCAGATAAGTCTGCAGATGTTCATCTAGTCCTAAAAGGTGCGACCATGACCAATACCAATGCAGCGATATCTGCGACATCAGCTGGCCATGTCTACTTGACTCTAGCAGAGGGAACCACCAACAGTCTCTCTGACTCAAGCTCTAACAGCGACGAAAAAGCAGACGCAGCTCTCTTTTCTAAGGTGGATTTGACCATCAACGGGAAAGGAACTCTCAATGTAGATGGCAAGAAGAACAATGGTATCAAGGCTAATGACACTCTCCACATCACGGGCGGAACCTATAACATCACAGCAGTTGGCGATGCCTTTAATGTCAATGATGAACTCAACATCACTGGTACGACCATGACTATCGACGCCAAAGAAGATGGCGTAAAGGTGGACAATGACGAGGATACTTCAGTCGGAAACATGTACCTATCCAACAACAACATCACCGTCACAGCAGGAGATGATGGCATCCACGCATCAGGTGATTTGGTTATCGATAGTGGTACCTACACCGTCAAGAATTCGACAGAAGGACTTGAAGGTAAGTCAATCACTATCAACGGTGGGGACATTACCATCTATGCGACAGATGATGGAGTCAATGCAGCCAATAAAAATGCCCAACAGAGTGAAATCTTCTTCACTATGAACGGTGGGAACCTGACAGTAGAAGTCGGTCAAGGGGACACAGACCCAATCGACTCAAACGGCAATATAACGGTCACAGGCGGAAGCATTAAAATGACTGGTCAATCAGGTTTTGACTTTGATGGAACTGCGACCTACACAGGCGGAGACATCTATCTCAACGGTGAAAAACAAACGGAAATCGTCAATTCTATGCCTGGAGGCGGTGGACCAAATGGAGGTCCTCAAGGAAATGGTGGTCCCGGTGGTGGTGCACCTGGTGGACACCCATAAAATAAAACTCTCCTTTCTCGAAAGAGAAGGGAGAGTTTTTGTGTTGTTACTAGAGGAAATGTAAAGATAACTCCTTGACACTCCGTCAGCTTTTGATACAATAGTACAAAATTAGAGGAGGTGGGCTATGATTCAGAAACATGCGATTCCCATTTTAGAGTTTGATGACAATCCTCAGGCGGTCCTTATGCCAAATCACGAGGGATTGGACTTAAAGTTGCCAAAGAAGTGTATTTATGCGTTTTTGGAGGAGGAGATTGACCGCTATGCCCAGGAAGTAGGGGCGGACTGTATTGGTGAGTTCGTTTCGGCTACCAAGACTTATCCAGTCTATGTCATCAACTACAAGGGCGAGGAGATCTGTCTGGCCCAGGCACCCGTGGGCTCTGCCCCAGCGGCCCAGTTTATGGATTGGTTGGTTGGCTATGGTGTGGAGAAAATCATTTCCACTGGAACCTGTGGTGTTCTAGCTGATATAGAGGAAAATGCCTTTCTCGTCCCTGTTCGCGCTCTGCGAGATGAGGGGACCAGCTACCACTATGTAGCACCTTCTCGTTATATGGAGATGCAGATTGAGGCTGTCTCTGCCATTGAGCAAGTCTTGGAGCAAAGAGGCATTCCTTACGAGGAAGTCATGACCTGGACGACAGATGGTTTTTACCGAGAGACGGCTGAAAAGGTGGCTTATCGCAAGGAAGAAGGCTGTGCTGTTGTGGAGATGGAGTGCTCGGCTCTAGCGGCAGTAGCTCAGCTACGTGGAGTTGTCTGGGGGGAATTGCTCTTTACCGCAGATTCCTTGGCGGATCTGGACAACTACGACAGTCGTGACTGGGGTTCTGAAGCTTTTGATAAGGCACTCGAACTCTGTCTTGCCATTGTGCACCACATGTGAGTGTTCTGACTGTTTTTATGGTAGAATGTAGTTATGTTATTCAAATCATTTTTGGAAAAAACAAATACGACACTGGCTCGGTTATCACCAGCCCGTCGCATCTTTTTAAGTTTTGTCCTAGTAATCTTCTTGGGTTCACTCCTTTTAAGCCTTCCCTTTGTGCAAGCAACAACATCACAAGCGACCTACTTTGATCATCTTTTCACGACGGTATCCATGGTCTGTGTGACAGGGCTTTTCACCCAGTCGGTGGCCTCGACTTACAATATCTGGGGCCAGTTGATCTGTATGCTCTTGATTCAGATTGGTGGTTTGGGGCTTATGACCTTTATCGGAATCTTTTATATCCAAGGGAAACAAAAGCTCAGTCTTCGTAGCCGTGAGACTATTCAAGAAAGTTTTAGTTATGGGGAAACCCAGTCCTTAAAGGACTTCATCCGATCGATCTTTTTGACGACTTTTTTGGTGGAAGGGATTGGTGCCTTTCTCCTGAGTTTTCGCTTTATTCCTGAATTTGGCTGGGGCCGAGGGATGTTAACCTCTATCTTTTTGGCTGTTTCAGCTTTCTGTAATGCTGGATTTGATAATTTTGGAAGTACGAGTTTGGTAGCTTTTCAAACGGACCCCTTGATCAATCTAGTGATTGCAGGTTTGATTATCACGGGTGGTCTAGGATTTATGGTCTGGTTTGACCTAGCGACCCAGTTTGGGAAAAAGAAAAAACGCCGTCTGCGTTTCCATACCAAGTTGGTTCTCTTTTTAACGGCGGGAATTCTGCTCTTTGGAACCGTATCGACTTTGTTCATCGAGTGGAACAATCCTGGAACGATTGGAAATCTCAGCGCTCCAGAGAAATTGCTGGTCAGCTTTTTCCAGACCGTTAGTATGAGAACGGCAGGCTTTGCTTCCATTGACTACACCCAGGCTCGACCGGTGACCTTGTTCATCTATATCTTACAGATGTTTCTGGGCGGGGCGCCTGGAGGGACAGCAGGGGGGCTCAAGATTACGACCTTCTTTGTCCTGTTGGTCTTTGCTCGTAGCGAACTATTGGGCTTGCCTCATGCCAATGTGGCTCGGAGGACCATTGAACCCCGAACTGTGCAAAAATCTTTCAGTGTCTTTATTATCTTCTTGCTAACATTCTTGCTGGGCTTGATCCTACTAGGGATAACAGCAGAGGGAAATCCGCGCTTTATCTACCTCATGTTTGAGACCATTTCAGCCCTTGCGACAGTTGGGGTGACGGCAAATTTAACACCAGAGCTAGGCAAGATAGCCCTCAGTATCGTTATGTTATTGATGTTTATCGGCCGTATTGGTCCCTTGACACTACTGGTCAGTGTAGCGGAATACCAGCCAGACAAGAAAGATACGATTCACTATATGAAAGCAGATATCACCATTGGATAAGAAAGGAAGAACGATGTCAGATCGGACGATTGGAATTTTAGGCTTGGGAATTTTTGGGAGTAGTGTTTTGGCTGCTCTTGCCAAGCATCATATGAATATCATTGCTATTGATGACCACGAGGAGCGCATTAATCAATTTGAACCCGTGCTGGCGCGTGGGGTAGTTGGGGATATCACGGATGAAGAACTCCTTCTATCAGCGGGGATTGACACCTGCGATACCGTAGTTGTCGCAACGGGGGAAAATCTGGAGTCCAGTGTTCTCGCGGTTATGCACTGCAAGAGTCTAGGAGTGCCGACAGTCATTGCCAAGGTCAAAAGTCATACAGCTAAAAAGGTTCTGGAAAAAATCGGGGCAGACGCAGTCATCTCACCAGAGTTTGAAATGGGGCGCTCATTGGCACAGACCATCCTCTTTCATAACAGTGTAGACGTCTTTCAGCTGGACAAGAATGTATCGATTGTCGAGATGAAAATCCCCCAATCATGGGTAGGTAAAAGCCTCAGTCAGTTGGATTTGCGTGGGCGATACAACCTCAACGTACTTGGCTTTCGTTCCTACGAAAATGCTCCTCTGGATGTCCAATTCGGACCCAATGACCTCTTGCAGGCAGATGCCTATATCATGGCCGTCATTAATAACCAACATCTGGACACCCTGGCTGAACTGAGTGAGTAGGAGAGGAAGGGCTACTCTCTTTCCCAAATAATTACCGAGTCAATATAAGTATTTTATAAGAGGGATTTAAGAAAAATTTTAACTTTTTCTTAATCCTTTTTAATTTTAGGAGATTATACTAGAGTCATCAAAAAAAGAAAACTCTAAGGAGAATCCTATGAAATTCAATCCAAATCAGAGATATACTCGTTGGTCTATTCGCCGTCTCAGTGTCGGTGTTGCTTCAGTTGTTGTGGCTAGTGGCTTCTTTGTCTTAGTAGGTCAACCAAGTTCTGCACGTGCTGATGTCGTCAATCCGACCCCTGCCCAAGTCGTGCCAGACGCTGCTTCGGTGAGTGAAAAGAGCGACTTACCAGCAGAGGTTCTCAAAAAAGCAGTCGATGTAGCTCTTCCTTCAGAACAGGCAGACTCAGCACCTAAAGCAAGCTTGGATACTACAAGCTCTTCAGAAAAAGCGGACGCAACTGCTAAAGAGCCGGAAGTAGCGCCAAAAGAAGAAGTGCAAGCACAACCTGACTCTAAGAAACAAACAGAAGATGCAGTTAAACCTGTGGAAAGTCCTGCGCCTACAGTTTCTGGACAAGACCGTGAAGCTAGTGAAGCGCAACCAGCGACCACCCCAGCTGAAGT
>CAUVUZ010000088.1:0-4875 GCA_963555095.1 uncultured Streptococcus sp.
CATACCATCTTGAAAAAAGTTCAAGAGAGTGAATTCAAAGGACTGACAGAGCTTAATCTCTCTTGTCCAAATGTTCCAGGTAAACCACAGATTGCCTATGATTTTGAGACCACAGACCGTATCTTGTCAGAGGTATTTACCTACTTTACAAAACCTCTTGGGATCAAATTGCCACCATATTTTGATATTGTTCACTTTGATCAAGCGGCTGCTATTTTCAACAAATACCCGCTCAAGTTTGTTAACTGTGTTAACTCTATAGGAAACGGCCTTTATATAGAAGACGAGTCGGTCGTGATTCGTCCTAAAAATGGTTTTGGTGGGATTGGTGGAGAGTATATCAAGCCGACTGCTCTTGCTAATGTGCACGCCTTCTACCAACGCTTAAATCCAGAAATCCAAATCATCGGAACGGGTGGTGTTCTAACGGGTCGTGATGCCTTTGAACACATCCTCTGTGGTGCGAGTATGGTGCAAGTAGGAACGACGCTCCACAAAGAAGGTGTTGGAGCTTTTGAGCGCATTACCAATGAACTGAAAGCTATTATGGTGGAAAAAGGTTATGAGAACCTAGAAGATTTCCGTGGGAAATTGCGCTATATTGATTAAAGTTAGCAAAAAATCAGAAGAAAGGAGAGAAGATGCTAGCCATAGAAGAGAGTCAAAAGGTATCTCTATCAAATTTATCTAGCTTGAATCTATTTACAGGGACAGACCAGGGCCAGTTTGAAGTTATGAAGAGTCAAGTGTTGAAACAGATTGGTTATGATCCAGCTGATCTCAATTTTGCTTACTTTGATATGAAAGAAGTAGCTTATAAAGACTTAGAGTTGGAGTTGGTCAGTCTCCCTTTCTTTGCGGATGAAAAAATCGTGATATTAGACCATTTTGTCGATATCACAACTGCCAAGAAACGTTTTTTAACAGATGATGAGCTCAAGTCATTTGAGGAATACCTTGACAATCCTTCACCAACGACTAAACTCTTGATTTTTGCAGAAGGAAAGTTGGATAGCAAAAGACGGCTGGTCAAACTGCTCAAACGAGATGCGACTGTCTTTGACGCTATTGAGGCTAAGGAGCAAGAACTGCGCCAGTATTTCCAAAAGTGGAGCCAGACACAAGGTCTGCAGTTTGTGGGGCAATCCTTTGAAAATCTACTTCTCAAATCTGGTTTTCAATTTAGTGAAATCCAGAAAAACATCCTTTTTTTACAGTCTTATAAGTCAGATGGCCTGATTGAGGAGAAGGATATTGTCGAGGCTATTCCAAAGACTCTGCAGGACAATATTTTTGATTTGACTCAGCTTATCTTGGGCAAAAAGATCGACCAGGCCCGTGACTTGGTTAGAGACTTGACCTTGCAAGGGGAGGATGAGATTAAGCTCATAGCTGTCATGTTGGGACAGTTTCGTACCTTTAACCAGGTGAAGATTTTATCAGAGAGCGGTCAGACGGAATCGCAGATTGCAAGCAGTCTGGGAACTTACTTGGGGCGCAATCCTAATCCTTATCAAATCAAGTTTGCATTGAGAGATTCGAGAGGGATTTCCTTGGCCTTTCTCAAGCGAGCGATTTCTTATTTGATTGAAACAGACTACCAGATTAAGACAGGTGTCTATGAAAAAGGGTACCTGTTTGAAAAGGTACTCTTGCAGATTGCGACAGAGGCGAATTGAGCAAAAAACTTGAAAAAAGTGAATGTTTGCGTTATCATTTTCATATAGAAAGAAAAAGAGGTATTACAGATGGCTATTATCTTACCAGACCTTCCATACGCATATGACGCTTTGGAACCTTACATCGATGCAGAAACAATGCACTTGCACCATGACAAACACCACCAAACTTATGTCAACAATGCAAATGCAGCTCTTGAAAAACACCCTGAAATCGGTGAAGACCTTGAAGCCTTGCTTGCTGATGTAGACTCTATCCCAGCTGATATCCGTCAAGCACTTATCAACAATGGTGGTGGACACTTAAACCACGCTCTTTTCTGGGAATTGATGACTCCTGAAAAAACAGCTCCATCAGCAGAACTTGCAGCAGCAATCGACGCAACATTTGGTTCATTTGAAGAGTTCCAAGCAGCCTTTACAGCAGCAGCTACAACACGCTTTGGTTCTGGCTGGGCATGGTTGGTTGTCAACAAAGAAGGAAAGCTTGAAGTAACTTCAACAGCAAACCAAGACACACCAATCTCAGAAGGTAAAAAACCAATCTTGGGCTTGGACGTTTGGGAACATGCTTACTACGTGAAATACCGCAATGTACGTCCTGACTACATTAAAGCTTTCTTCTCAGTCATTAACTGGAACAAAGTAGATGAGCTTTATGCAGCAGCTAAATAAAAAATAGGAAGGGAAGAGTTAATCTTCTCTTTTTTGCTTATATGGTAGAAGTCTGACAAAATCGTCAGACTTTTTTCATTTTTATGAGAAACGTGCTAACTGTTAGAAATTATGGTAAAATAGAGTGTTAAGTAATCGTGGAAAAGGAAGACTATGCGTAAAGAAATTGCACCTGAATTATACAACTATAACAAGTTTCCTGGCCCAGAATTTCAAGTAAATGGGGATAAGGTTGAGACTGAAGGGATTGCTTTTACCTTGGTTGAAAATATCAAGGATGCCTTCGATGTGACAGTCTTTAATCAACGCTTCTCAGAAGTGTTGACCAAGTTTGATTATGTCGTGGGGGACTGGAGCAATGAACAGCTTCGTCTACGTGGCTTTTACAAAGACGATCGAACAGAGGAAAAAATTGAAAAGATTAGTCGGTTACAGGACTATCTTTTGGAGTACTGTAGTTATGGTTGTGCCTATTTTGTCCTAGAAAACCAAGCACCTAAGCGTGCGTCATTTGACAAGAAATCGCGTAAAAAGGAAGAGGAAAACCTTCCTAGAAGAGGAAAGAAACCTTCGCAAAACAAGAGAAAACCAAATGCGGATAAGCGAAATAGACGTCGTCATAAGGACCAAAAGTCTCAGAAAGAGGACAAGGGACAGCGCCATTTTGTCATTCGTCAGAAATAGATAGAGAAATAAGGAGAAGAGATGAAACCGTCTATTTATAGTTTAACACGTCAAGCCATGCAAGAATGGGTATTAGAACAAGGAGAAAAGAAATTCCGAGCAGATCAAATCTGGGAATGGCTTTACCGTAAACGTGTGCAGTCCTTTGAAGAAATGACCAACCTTTCCAAGGATTTGATTGCCAAACTCAATGACCAGTTTGTGGTCAATCCTTTGAAACAGCGGATCGTGCAAGAGTCTGCTGATGGTACCGTTAAGTATCTTTTTGAGTTGCCAGATGGCATGTTGATTGAGACAGTACTCATGCGTCAACACTATGGTTTGTCAGTCTGTGTGACCACTCAGGTTGGCTGTAATATTGGTTGTACCTTCTGTGCATCAGGCTTGATCAAGAAGCAACGCGACCTCAATAACGGGGAAATCGTAGCGCAGATCATGCTAGTTCAGAAATACTTTGATGAACGTGGTCAGGATGAACGTGTCAGCCATATCGTTGTTATGGGAATTGGTGAACCATTTGATAATTACAACAATGTTTTGAATTTCGTTCGTACCATCAATGATGACAAGGGGATGGCAATTGGTGCTCGTCACATCACGGTTTCAACCTCAGGTTTGGCCCATAAAATTCGTGACTTTGCTAATGAAGGCGTACAGGTCAATCTCGCTGTGTCCCTTCACGCACCCAACAATGAATTGCGTTCAAGCATCATGAAGATTAACCGTGCCTTTCCGATTGAAAAACTCTTCGCAGCTATTGAGTATTACATTGAAACAACCAATCGCCGTGTGACCTTTGAATATATCATGCTCAATGAAGTCAACGATGGTGTAGAACAAGCCTTGGAGCTGGCGGAATTGCTCAAAAATATCAAGAAATTGTCTTATGTAAACTTGATTCCTTATAACCCAGTTAGTGAACACGACCAATATAGCCGTAGTCCTAAAGAGCGCGTGATGGCCTTCTACGATACCCTCAAGAAAAAAGGGGTCAACTGTGTTGTCCGTCAAGAGCATGGTACAGATATTGATGCAGCTTGTGGACAATTACGCTCCAATACAATGAAACGTGACCGCCAGAAGGCAGTCGCAGCGGTAAATCCATAAAATGACTAAAAAAAGAGAATTAATCTTAAGATTGGGAGTGGCTGTTTACAGTCTTTGCATTGTCTGTTTTTGTTTTACTCCCCAACCTCAACTTCCTACAGGAGTGGAAACTCCAGGTATTCAAACTTTTGGACGCCTGGTTTTTCTTTTAACTCCCTTAAACTCCCTTTGGAATCTGGGTGAAGTGACCAGCCTTCTGCAGCTATTCTGGATATTTTTGCAAAATGCCTTAAATATCCTCTTGCTCTTCCCACTGATTTTCCAACTTCTCTATCTTATGCCTGGTCTAAGAAATACTAAGAAAGTGATTTTGTTCAGTTTTTTACTGAGCCTGGGAATTGAGTGTACGCAACTGGCCTTAGACTTTTTCTTTGATTTTAATCGCGTCTTTGAAATTGATGATTTGTGGACCAATACCCTGGGAGGCTATCTGGCTTGGCTCCTCTATAAAGGATTGCATAAAAACAAGATAAGGAATTAGAATGAGTATTTTAGAAGTTAAAAATCTGAGTCACGGTTTTGGTGACCGTGCAATTTTTGAAGACGTGTCTTTCCGTCTCCTCAAGGGAGAACATATCGGCTTAGTCGGTGCCAATGGTGAAGGAAAATCAACCTTTATGAGCATTGTGACTGGTAAGATGTTACCTGACGAAGGGAAGGTGGAGTGGTCCAAATATGTGACTGCTGGCTATCTGGACCAGCACGCTGTGCTAAAGGAAGGTCAAACTGT
>CAUVUZ010000089.1:0-4783 GCA_963555095.1 uncultured Streptococcus sp.
TGGCTAGCTTGATTACTTCCATCATCATGTTCTATGTTGGTTTTGATGTGCTTCGTGACACCATTCAGAAAATCCTTAGTCGGGAACAAACACCCATCGATCCTTTGGGAGCGATTCTAGGAATCATTTCGGCAGCGGTCATGTTTGCCGTTTATCTCTATAACACACGCCTCAGTAAGAAGTCCAAATCCAAGGCTCTCAAGGCAGCTGCTAAGGACAATCTTTCCGATGCTGTCACCTCACTTGGAACTACCATTGCTATCCTAGCCAGCAGTTTCAATTATCCAATCGTGGATAAATTAGTCGCTATCATCATCACTTTCTTTATCTTAAAGACAGCTTACGATATCTTTATTGAGTCTTCCTTTAGTCTTTCAGATGGTTTTGACGACCGTCTGCTTGAGGATTATCAAAAGGCTATCATGGAAATTCCCAAAATCAGCAAGGTCAAATCCCAAAGAGGGCGTACCTACGGTAGCAATATCTACCTTGATATCACTCTGGAGATGAATCCTGACCTATCAGTCTATGAAAGTCACGAAATAGCAGACCAGGTCGAATCCATGCTGGAAGATCGTTTTGGGGTCTTTGATACCGATGTCCATATCGAGCCAGCTCCCATACCTGAGGACGAGATTTTAGACAATGTTTACAAAAAACTGCTCATGCGTGAGCAATTGATTGACCAAGGGAATCAGCTAGAAGAACTCCTTGCTGAGGACTTTCTCTATATCCGTCAAGATGGCGAGCAGATGGATAAAGTCGCTTATCAAGCTGAAAAAGAACTTAAAGCTGCGATTAAGGACATTCAGATTACCTCCATTAGTCAGAAAACCAAGCTTATTTGCTATGAGCTAGATGGTATCGTCCACACCAGTATCTGGCGTCGCCATGAAACTTGGCAAAATATCTTCCACCAGGAAACAAAAAAAGAATAGAGAAATCCTGTCGTTGAGACGGGATTTTTCTATTCTTCTAACTATCAAACTCACTTAGATACTCATAGCGTTCGTATTTTTCAAGGAGTTCTTCGTTTTTCTCGTCTAGTTCTTTCTGAAGGGTCGCTAGCTTACCAAAGTCAGAGCCATTTGCCTGCATCGCCTCTTCAATTATAGCGATACGATTTTCTAAGGCCTCAATATCCCCTTCAATGCTTGCCCACTCCTGCTTTTCTTGGTAGGTCATACGCTTCTTTTCTTCTCGAACTTTGACCGCTTTCTCTTTTTCGGCCTTTTGCACTCGATTCGCCATCTCTGTTTCAAAGGCTTTTTCATCAATATAGTCGGTATAATGACCAAAGAAAGTACGGATACTTCCATTCTCAAAGGCAAGAATCTTGGTCGCTACCTTATCAAGGAAATAACGGTCGTGGCTGACTGTCAAGACAGGGCCTGCAAAACCTTGCAAGAAATTCTCTAAGACTGTTAAGGTCGCAATATCTAGGTCATTTGTCGGCTCGTCCAAGAGAAGTACATTTGGTTTCTCAAGGAGAAGTTTGAGAAGATAAAGACGTTTTTTCTCTCCACCAGACAATTTCTCAATCAAGGTTCCATGCGTCGAACGTGGGAAGAGGAACTGCTCCAGCAGCTCAGCAATGGAAGTCGTAGAACCACCACTGGTCTTAACCTCTTCTGCTACTTCCTGCAGGTAATTGATAACCCGTTTGCTTTCATCCAAACCTTCAATTTGTTGAGAGAAATAGGCGATGCGAACCGTCTCACCGATGATCACTTGACCTTTAGTCGGCTCAAGACTTCCTGCGATGAGATTAAGCAGAGTTGACTTCCCCACACCATTATCCCCAACGATTCCGATACGGTCTTTGGCTTGCACCAATAGATTAAAATCTTGCAAAATGGGCTTGTTTTCATAGGCGAAGGAAACATTCTGAAACTCGATGACTTTCTTCCCAATCCGACTGGTTTCAAAGTTCATGGTCAAGTCTGTTTCAGCAACTCCACCTGAAACTTCTTTTTTCAAGTCGTGGAAACGATTGATCCGAGCCTGCTGCTTGGTCGCACGTGCCTGTGGTTGTCTGCGCATCCAGGCCAATTCTTGCTTATAAAGTTGTTCTTTTTTGTGAAGGAGAGCAGCGTCACGCTCATCTTGCTCCGCCTTAAGGCGAACATAGTCCTGATAATTACCCTGATACTCGGTCAAGCCTGCTCGGTCCAACTCGAAAATTCGTGTTGACAAAGCGTCTAAGAAATAACGATCGTGGGTGATGAAGAGAACGGTCTTCTTGGAATTTTTCAAAAAGAGGGTCAGCCACTCAATAGTCGCAATGTCCAGGTGGTTGGTCGGCTCGTCCAGAAGCAAGAGGTCGTGGTTTCCTAGGAGAACTTGCGCCAACTGGACTCGTCTTCTTAGACCACCTGACAGTTCCCCAACAGGAGTTGATAAGTCCTGAATACCCAACTTGCTGAGAACGGTCTTGACCTGACTCTCGATTTCCCAAGCTTGGAGAGAATCCATCTCCGCCATGACCCGTTCCAAACGAGCCTGCTTGTCCTCACTGTAGTTGAGCATGATCAACTCATACTCACGAATCAGCTGAATTTCTTTGAGGTCGCTGGACAGAACCGTATCCAAGACCGTCTTGCTATCGTCAAAATCTGGATCCTGGGTCAAATAGCCAATCTGATAATCATTCTTAGCCAAAAATGGACTGACATCCCCATCAAAGCCAGAAACACCTGAAAGAACATCTAAAAGGGTGGTCTTACCCGTTCCATTAACACCAATCAGACCGATTCTATCTAAATCATGGATGATAAAAGAAATATCTTTAAAAACGGTCTTGTCACCGACGGATTTGCTTAGTTTTTCAACGATAAAATCACTCATCTTTTCTCCCTCAGGTAAGCATGGATAGCTTGACGATTATTTTCCAATTCTCCATCGACAATGGCAAACTCAATCTCTGTTAAAACCTCTCCCAAGTCTGGCCCAGGCTGGTAACCATATTCCTTGATTAAAATACCACCGTTGATCTTGATTTCTTTCTTATCATGAATGGTCAAACTATGGTAAGTTTCTTTGATGGCTTGTGGATTGACTTCTTTTCCTTGAGCCTGACGAAGACGTTCAGCTTGTAGAAGGGAATCCAAGTCAAATCGGTAACAATCGCGCTTGCTCAGCTCTCCTTCTTCTCGCAAAGCCAAAATGGTCAGCAAATCCTGAACCTGCTTGGCAAATTGACGTGAGGTCTTCCAATGTTTCAAAAATGGTTGAGCATCCTCAATTTCTAGTACCCACAAGAGAGCCGCCCAGGCTTGCTCAGAAGATTCAAAAGTGAAATCAGTCTCCAAATCAAACAATCTTTGAAGCTTTTCTCGACTGTCTGCCATATCAGGGAGGTAATCATAAGCTTGACTCTCAATCATGGAAGACAATCCAACCCGCCAACAAGGAGCCAGCAAGAGTTTATCAAACTCAACAAAGGTACGCTCCACAGAAATCTTCTCCAAGAGTGGAGTCAAGGATTTCATCGCTTCAAATGTTTCTTGCTCAAGTTCAAAACCAAGACTGGCCTGAAAACGGAAACCACGCATAATACGTAGAGCATCTTCATTGAAACGTTCACTAGGCTCCCCAACTGCTCGCAAGACTTGGTTTTCCAGATCCTCTAAGCCATGGAACAAGTCAACGATTTCGCCTGTTTCATCCAAGGCAAAGGCGTTGACTGTGAAATCACGACGCTTGAGGTCCTCTTCTAGCGAACGCACAAAAGAAACCGCACTCGGTCTGCGATAGTCCACATAGACATCCTCCGTCCGAAAGGTAGTTACTTCATACTCTTCATCGCTATCTAAGACCAAGACTGTTCCATGCTCAATTCCGATATCTACAGTTCTTGGAAAGATTTTCTTGGTTTCCTCTGGATAAGAAGAGGTCGCAATATCCACATCATGGATAGGGCGATTGAGGAGGGCATCTCGAACAGAGCCCCCAACAAAATAGGCTTCAAAGCCTGCTTCTTTAATTTTTTCTAATACTGGTAAAGCCTTCTGAAATTCAGAAGGCATTTGTGTTAATCTCATAATAAGTGTTCTAATCCATAGACAAGCTCATGACGCTTGACAACTTCTTTGATTCCCAAATTGACCCCTGTCATGAAGGAGCTGCGATCATAGGAGTCATGACGAAGGGTCAATCCTTCTCCCTGATTGCCAAAGATGACTTCTTGATGGGCTACCAAGCCTGGTAGACGGACTGAGTGGATGCGCATACCATCAAAGTCTGCACCTCGGGCACCTGCAATCAATTCTTCCTCATCAGGCGCACCTTGCTGGATTGATTCCCGAACTTCCGCCATCAGCTCAGCCGTTTTAATGGCTGTTCCACTCGGAGCATCTTTTTTCTTGTCATGATGGAGCTCGATAATCTCCACATTTGGGAAATATTTGACAGCCTGCGCCGCAAATTGCATAAGCAAGACTGCTCCCAAGGCAAAGTTAGGGGCAATCAAGCCACCCAAATCTTGTTCACGGGAAAATGCTTTTAGTTCTGCAATTTCCTCACTAGTGAATCCAGTTGTTCCAACTACTGGAGCGAAGCCATTTTCAAGAGCAAAACGTGTATTTTCGTAGGCAACGGCTGGTGTGGTAAAATCTACCCAAACATCCGCTTCAAAACCAGCCAAGTCAGTCTTATCATTGAAGACAGGATTTCCCTGCCATTCTGACTCAGACTCAAAAGGATCCAAAACTGCGACCAAGTCCAAGTCTGGATCAGCCAAGACCATCTGACAAGCAGCTTGGCCCATCTTTCCCTTAAAACC
>CAUVUZ010000090.1:0-4623 GCA_963555095.1 uncultured Streptococcus sp.
TTGTCCTCAAAGATGGAGAGGTCATTGAACGTGGAAATCATCACGAGTTGCTCAAGCTCGGTGGCTTCTACTCAGAACTGTATCACAATCAATTTGTCTTCGAATAAAAAAGAAGTTGTCCTCGTTGGGCAGCTTTTTCTTATCCATAAAAAATACTTATCACGGTCTTTTAAAAAACATATTAGACAGCAGAGAGCTTGAATGATAAGATAGGACTATCGTTAGAAAATCGAAAGGAGCCCCATCATGGCTAGAACGGTTGTAGGAGTTGCTGCGAATCTATGTCCTGTAGATTCAGAAGGGAAAAACATTCACTCATCTGTATCCTGTAAATTTGCAGAGAGCATTCGTCAAGTCGGTGGTCTCCCTTTAGTGATTCCTGTAGGGGATGAGTCCATTGTACGCGATTATGTGGAAATGATTGACAAACTCATCTTGACAGGTGGGCAAAATGTCCATCCCCAGTTTTATGGGGAGAAAAAGACAATTGAGAGCGACGATTACAATCTAGTCCGTGATGAATTTGAATTGGCACTCTTGAGAGAAGCACTTCATCAGAATAAGCCCATTTTGGCAATCTGCCGTGGGGTTCAGCTGGTCAATGTTGCTTTTGGTGGCACTCTTCACCAAGAAATTGAAGGTCACTGGCAAGGTTTGCCTTTTGGAACCTCTCATTCTATTGAGACAGTAGAAGGAAGCGTGGTGGCTAAGTTGTTCGGAAAAGAAAGTCAGGTCAACTCAGTCCATCGTCAAAGTATTAAAGATCTGGCGCCTAATTTCCGTGTGACAGCGGTGGACCCTCGAGACCAGACTATTGAAGCGATTGAGTCTATCGACGAGCACCGTATCATCGGTTTGCAGTGGCATCCAGAGTTTCTGGTCAATGAAGAAGACGGCAATTTAGAACTATTTGAGTATTTATTAAATGAATTGTAACGGTTAGAATATCTAGCCGTTTTTATTCGTTCTTTCAGATTTTTTATATTTCAGCAAATTTACGCAAACGTTTGAATTCTGATAAAAATTGGGCAAATTCAATAAAAAAGCTTGAAAAAATCGAAGGTAAGCGTTATGATAGAAAAGAAGAAATTTTGGAGGATTATCATGTCACATATTAAATTTGATTATTCAAAAGTTTTAGACAAATTTGTTGCCCCACATGAAGTGGAATACATGCAAGCACAAGTAACAGCTGCAGACGAATTGATTCGTAAAGGAACTGGTGCTGGTAGCGACTTTTTGGGTTGGTTGGACCTTCCTGAAAATTATGACCGCGAAGAATTCGACCGCATCTTGAAAGCTGCTGAGCAAATCAAATCAGACAGCGATGTTTTGGTTGTGATCGGTATCGGTGGATCTTACCTTGGAGCGAAAGCAGCCATTGACTTCTTGAACCACCACTTTGCTAACTTGCAAACAAAAGAAGAACGCAAAGCTCCACAAATCCTTTACGCTGGAAACTCAATCTCATCTACTTACCTTGCTGACTTGGTAGAGTACGTAGCTGACAAAGACTTCTCAGTAAATGTGATTTCTAAATCAGGTACAACAACAGAACCAGCGATTGCTTTCCGTGTCTTCAAAGAACTCTTGGTTAAGAAATACGGTCAAGAAGAAGCTAACAAACGTATCTACGCAACAACTGACCGCCAAAAAGGTGCTGTTAAGGTTGAAGCAGATGCCAACGGTTGGGAAACATTTGTGGTTCCAGATGACATCGGTGGACGCTTCTCAGTATTGACAGCAGTTGGTTTGCTTCCAATCGCAGCATCAGGTGCAGACATCAAAGCCCTTATGGAAGGTGCGAACGCAGCTCGTAAAGACTACACTTCAGACAAGATTGCTGAAAATGAAGCTTACCAATACGCAGCAGTTCGTAACATCCTTTACCGTAAAGGCTACGCTACTGAAATCTTGGTAAACTACGAACCATCACTTCAATACTTCTCAGAATGGTGGAAACAATTGGCTGGTGAGTCAGAAGGGAAAGACCAAAAAGGTATTTACCCAACTTCAGCTAACTTCTCAACTGACTTGCACTCACTTGGTCAATTTATCCAAGAAGGAACTCGTATCATGTTTGAAACAGTTGTCCGTGTTGACAAACCGCGTAAGAACGTGATCATTCCTACTTTGGAAGAAGACCTTGACGGACTTGGTTACCTTCAAGGAAAAGACGTTGACTTTGTAAACAAAAAAGCAACTGACGGTGTTCTTCTTGCCCACACTGACGGTGATGTGCCAAACATGTACGTGACTCTTCCAGAGCAAGATGCCTTCACTCTTGGTTACACTATCTACTTCTTC
The DNA here is from genome assembly GCA_963555095.1 of uncultured Streptococcus sp. GTDB lineage: Bacteria > Bacillota > Bacilli > Lactobacillales > Streptococcaceae > Streptococcus. The sequence continues at coordinate 2,308 of CAUVUZ010000090.1, forward strand.
GAATTGGCAATTGCCCTTTCAGGTTACTTGAATGCCATCAACCCATTTGACCAACCAGGTGTTGAAGCATACAAACGCAACATGTTTGCCCTTCTTGGAAAACCAGGATTTGAAGAATTGAGCAAAGAGCTTAACGCACGTCTATAATAGAAGAAAAGAGTGGCTTGCCCACTCTTTTTACTCTCTTTATTCGTAGACATTGGACTCAGGCGAGACTTGTGATATAATATAGAAAGCAAAAAGGCAGACGCCTAGAGACTTTATAGGAGAAACTATGTCAAAAGATATCCGCGTACGCTACGCACCAAGTCCAACAGGACTCCTACACATCGGAAATGCCCGTACAGCATTGTTTAACTACCTTTACGCACGCCATCATGGTGGAACTTTTATCATTCGTATCGAAGATACTGACCGTAAACGCCATGTTGAGGATGGAGAACGCTCACAACTTGAAAATCTTCGCTGGTTGGGCATGGATTGGGATGAAAGCCCAGAAACTCATGAAAATTACCGCCAATCTGAGCGTTTGGAACTCTATCAAAAATACATCGACCAATTGCTAGCTGAAGGAAAAGCCTACAAATCTTACGTCACAGAAGAAGAGTTGGCAGCTGAACGCGAACGCCAAGAAGCAGCTGGCGAAACACCACGCTACATCAATGAATATCTTGGCATGAGCGAAGAAGAAAAAGCAGCTTACATCGCAGAACGTGAAGCAGCTGGTATCATCCCAACTGTTCGTTTGGCTGTCGATGAGTCTGGTATCTACAAATGGCATGATATGGTCAAAGGTGATATCGAGTTTGAAGGTGGCAACATCGGTGGCGACTGGGTTATCCAAAAGAAAGACGGATACCCAACTTACAACTTTGCCGTTGTTATTGATGATCACGATATGCAAATCTCTCATGTTATCCGTGGAGATGACCACATTGCCAACACACCCAAACAGCTTATGGTTTATGAAGCTCTTGGGTGGGAAGCTCCAGAATTTGGTCACATGACTTTGATCATCAACTCTGAAACGGGTAAAAAATTGTCTAAACGGGACACCAATACCCTTCAGTTTATTGAAGACTACCGTAAGAAAGGCTATTTGCCAGAGGCCGTGTTTAACTTTATCGCCCTTCTTGGTTGGAATCCAGGTGGCGAAGATGAAATTTTCTCTCGTGAGGAATTGATTAAACTATTTGATGAAAATCGTCTCAGCAAGTCACCTGCTGCCTTTGATCAGAAGAAACTAGACTGGATGAGCAACGACTACATCAAGAGAGCAGAACTTGCTACTATCTTTGAAATGGCCAAACCTTACTTAGAAGAAGCAGGACGTTTGACTGACAAGTCTGAAAAAATGGTAGAACTCTACAAGCCACAAATGAAGTCAGTGGATGAAATCGTTCCATTGACAGATCTTTTCTTCTCAGATTTCCCAGAGTTGACAGACGCTGAACGCGAGGTCATGGCAGGAGAAACCGTTTCGGTTGTTCTAGAAGCCTTCAAAGCGAAACTAGAAGCAATGACAGATGAAGAATTTGTGACAGAAAACATCTTCCCACAAATCAAAGCAGTTCAAAAAGAAACAGGTATCAAAGGGAAAAACCTCTTCATGCCGATTCGTATTGCCGTTTCAGGTGAAATGCATGGACCAGAATTACCAGACACCATTTTCTTACTCGGACGTGAAAAGTCAATCCAGCATATTGAAAACATGCTGAAAGAGATTTCTAAATAAAAAGGACTTCCGATGGGTACATGGGAAAAAATGTATGAAGAAGCACGAATACTATACAATCCCCATGAAGTTTCTGACTTTGTTTATACTAACCATGTCGTTGCCGCGGTAGAAGCGGAAGATGGTCAGATATTCACAGGATTTTGTATGGAGGGCACTTGTGGCGTTTTTCATCTCTGTGCAGAACGAGCGGCTCTCTTCAATATGTATCAATTTTCAGGACAAACTAAAGTTAAGAAAATTCTCGCCTTTCGAGATAAACCTCCTTACGGCGAAGGATCAGGTATGCCCTGTGGTGCCTGCAGAGAATTTCTCTTAGAACTAAATGCTGAAAATAAAGAAGCAGAGTTCATGATGGACTACGAAACAAGAAAAACAATTAAGGTTGCCGAATTGATCCCGTACTGGTGGGGAGAGGAACGTGCGACTAATTGGCAAACAAAATAGAGAGAGTCAGTTAAACTGGCTCTTTTCTATTATCATAGAAAAATTTGTATAGGATGGAAAAAAGATCTTGACAAAGTTTGAAAAGTAGGTATAATAGAAAGAGTTGAAAAGCTCAAGGTCCGTTGGTCAAGGGG
>CAUVUZ010000091.1:0-4534 GCA_963555095.1 uncultured Streptococcus sp.
CCGCTTCAAAGGTCTGCTTTTCAGGATGAATAAAGGAGCGCAAAGCCCCCTTCAACCCCGGTTCCTTAACAGTCTTCACAAAATTTTTCTGAAGATGTTCCACTTCTATCATTGCCATATCTATCTCCCCTTAGTAAGAAATCAACAAACCGTGTCCTCTAAATACAAAAAGCCAATTTCTCATCTTCTAAAATCTGCCTTCTTTATCACATTAGAAGGCCTCAGTAACACTCTATTATAAAGTAATTAAGAAGGAAAAACAAGTGTTTTTTGTGGAATAGGAAAGAAAGCATAGAATATCCCAGTGATCGAATATCTTGAAAACGACTAGATTCACTCTCCGCTACTTCATCGGAACTTTTTTACATTTCCAAAATGTGATACAACAATGGTATCCAATTGATTCGCTATTTCTTTAAAGGAAAGATTTAAGTCCAAAGTCTGAACACTGATTTGATTACCGTGCATTTGATAAACATTATCTGGTTGAACTACTTCATCTGTCTTTGCATAGAGCAACATTCCCGACACTTTGCTACCATGTTCTTGATTTTGGTATTCTCTATTTTTGACATATGTAAAAATCTGATAAAGATTGTTGGAGTGGAGAGAATACTTTTTAAAATTCATTTGAGTTGTACTTTTATAGTATTTAGCATCAATAATCAAGATAGAATTCTCTTTTTGAAGCTGAATATCACTTTGCATGATAGGGAGCATCTCACCGATACCATCGTCTAACGCCCACGGTATCTGTGCTGCATTCGCATTTAATTCTGGATAATGTTTTTTATAATACTCCAGGATAAATTTTTCATACAATCTGTTCATTCGTCGATCATCTAAGAAACTCATCATCTTCATGTTACCATCTGATGTTGTTTGCAATAAACCTTTTACCACTAAATAGCAAATGGCAATCATCATTCTATAAGATTGATTATTTTTGTTGTATTGCAGATTCCAGTTAACAGTTTCCAAATCAATCGATTCAACATCACGGAAATAAACCATCAATTTCCGCAATTCTTTCTTCCTATCCTTGGAGATATCTGCTTTCAACAGAAGATTGACCGTTGATTTTATAATACGGTTCATCCTATTATTTACTGAAAACTCTTCATAAGTACAAAATATTTTCTTCCCAAGAGTACATTGACTTTTGATTGACTCTGTAATCTCAATTCTTCCCCTTAGTGTAGAGAGTTCTTCCATTTTGGAAAGGTATTCCTTTCCCAAACCCCTCTTAAGCTGTATGGCAATTCCTTTAGCCAAGATAGCACTCATCAAATCAGCCGTATGACAGAATTCCTCTGTGGCAAGTTTCTGATATCCTTGCCCCTTAAGAACCTTAAAAGCATAAGTCAGCATGTAATAAACATTCTTTATCGGTATCACTTAATCGCACTCCTTAGATTGCCACTCCATTCTTTAACTAGGCTAGGTTCATCAAACCAATACTCCTTTAAAAGAGGTATCAGTTCATACTCTACAATACTCGAAAGAACTTGTTGGTCGATACTATTCGGTATTAGATTACAAAAATAACTATGGCCTATGCAAAAACCCTCTCCTAAACTTTCATCAGAAGCGATGATTTCATTTAGATGCTTCACAGTATTTATTAATGCATCAAATTTTTCATTCTTCAAGTGTGATTGATATTCTTTGAAGCCATCCGAATCAAATCCTGGTTTCAGCTCAAAAAATGCAAATCTTCGTCTCAAGGCAAAATCTAGCATGGCTAAGCTACGATCGGCAGTATTCATCATACCAATAATGTATAAGTTCTCCGGAATTGAGAATTGTTCATCCGAATAAAGAAGCTGTAGATCTCTTCCTCGCTTATCCATTTCGATAAGCATAAACAATTCACCAAATATTTTGCTCAAATTTCCTCGATTAATTTCGTCAATGATAAAGAAATAATCATTGCTTTCATCGCCCTCAGCCTGTTTACAAAATTGATAGAAGGGACCTTTTCTTAGTTCAAAACCACTGGCAGAAGGTCTAAATCCCATAATAAAGTCTTCGTACGAGTAACTTTGGTGAAACTGAACCATCTTTACCCTATCGATCGCTTTTTCACCCATCAGTGAGTAAGCTAGTCGATCAGCAGTAAATGTTTTTCCAACACCCGGAGCCCCCTCCAATATGATGTTCTTCTTAAGGCGAAGAATCGTTGCCAATCGATCATAATCCTCTGCTGATACAAAAACTTCTTTTAGAAAATCTTCCCTAGTATAGCTAGTATCCACTTTTTCTGATTCTTTAGTGTCTTCAGATGGTAGATCATATCTAGGTGCTGAACTCTCAGTAACTTCATTTTTTGCTTGTTTTTCTTTTTTCACTTGTTCAGAATACTTCCACGCTGCAAAAGACAATTCATTGAAGTTTTTCAATTCAGACTGTGGACTACCTAAATAGTTTTTAAGTATTTCAACAATAGAAAAATAATCTGATGCAGAAACTTTCGAATTCACCTTTGGGAGTTTATGGACTAATTCTAAAGGTAATTTCCCAGATTCGTAAATATACTCCTTGTTTGGTCCATCTATATTTAAAAACGAATTGGAGGCAATCCAATATAAGCCCATCGTAACTTTAGCAGTACCATTGTTTTTTCTATTGATGACTTTATCAAAATAGCCTGAGAGAAGCTCCTTATTTTCAGATGATGGATCTTCAGAATAAGCTAATGCTGCTATAAAAAGCTCCCACAAATCATCAATATCACTAACCCCTCTATCTGCATAAAAAAGATAGTAGGTTGCATTCTGTGTGTTAAGAACAGGAATACTGTCGAATGAAGTTGGAACATCATGAGACAATTCAAATAATTCTGCAATAGCAGTCAAAATTTTAATCCGATTTTCATCTTTCAACCCTTTATTGAATAGACCAAAAATGGTAAACGGATCAATATCAATAATATTGTTATCCTTATCTAAAGTTGGCATAGAAATGCCTGTCATTTGATAAATGGCCTTAACCTTTTGAATGAGCTCTGCCCTTTTCTCTTTATAGCTCACAAGTTTAAACGCAAATTCTTTATAAAAATCTACCCAATCAAATTGTCCTGCTTGTCTCATCTTAAACCTCACATCCCACATCTCTAGTAATTTTTGATGTACTAAATTTTATTGTTAATTAATATTATAGCACGAAAACCTTTCCAATACGATGCAACATTACTATACATATACGATAAAAATTTCGCTATCTTTAATCAACTTCAACAGTACACAAAAAGGCGACCTTTGTCGCCTCAAATGATTCCTTCTGATACTTTGAAATTCAATAATGAATCTATTCGATTCACTTTTTTATCCTTCATTATGAAGTTTCATTTCAATCTCCTTTGTAGATATGTCGTGAGGAATAGGAAATATCTTCGTGTAGCCCTCATCACAAAAGAGAACCTTCTGATCTGATGGAAACCATTCCCGAAGCCAGAGGATATAGGCGGCATAATCTTGTAACCGATTTTTTGAATCAAAGTAGTTTATAACGAAGACATCATTTTTTCGATTCAAAGCACCCTCAACTGAGACCTCGGGACTTTGGTAATCCCATAAAAGACGATAGGCTTTTTCATGATCGTTTTCTTCCCTTATAATCACACCTGAATACCTATCTCTCAGCGAAGCACAAAATGCTTGGATATCAAATTCTGCATTTTCATAACCATCTAAAAAGATAAAATCTGCTGAACTCATGACTCTCCTCCTCTCTTTGAAAGCCTGATATTATTTTATCATAAATTAAAAAATTTCTTAGAATCAAATTAAATTCCACCTCCTAAATTCGAAAAACAATTTATCTCCATCACACCAAAAAACCCACCCAATGGGCAGGTTTCTGTTTTATATTGTTCAGCTAGATTAAGCTTTACCTTCTGAACCGAATACGTCGATACGTTCTTCAACTGATGCTTGGATAGCTTTTACACCGTCAGCCAAGAATTTACGTGGGTCGAAGAGTTTCTTCTTGTCGTATTCTGCTTCGTTTGCTTCGTAGTCGCGAGCAAATTTACGAGTTGCGTTAGCGAATGCGATTTGGCATTCAGTGTTAACGTTAACTTTCGCAACACCAAGTTTGATAGCTGCTTGGATTTGGTCATCAGGAATACCTGAACCACCGTGCAATACGATTGGGAATCCTGGTACAGCTTCAGTCAATTTTTGCAAGTGGTCAAGGTGAAGACCTTTCCAGTTTGCAGGGTATGGACCGTGGATGTTACCGATACCAGCTGCCAAGAAGTCGATACCAGTTGCAACCATTGCTTTAGCATCTTCGATTGGAGCCAATTCACCATCACCGATGATTCCGTCTTCTTCACCACCGATAGTTCCAACTTCAGCTTCTACTGATACACCATTTGCGTGAGCAAATTCTACAACTTTACGAGCTTTTTCAAGGTTTTCTTCAACTGGAAGGTGTGAACCGTCAAACATAACTGAAGTATAACCAACTTGAATACACTCAAGTGCATCTTCGTAGTGACCGTGGTCAAGGTGGATAGCTACTGGTA
>CAUVUZ010000092.1:0-4305 GCA_963555095.1 uncultured Streptococcus sp.
TAAAAATACGACAGAAAGCGCCAGTTTCTTACCTTGTCCTACTTGGCTCCCACTATCCCAAGCTCGCTTGAAGAACGCCATAAGACTTTCTTTCTTGTTGATTATTATATCAGAAAGAGAGAAAATTTACAATTCTTTTTCTTACTTTCTAAAAATCCATCTCATCCACACGTGGTGCACCCGAAGTTACCGAGATAGTCTTTAAGATCTCTCGCTCCTCTTTGCTGAGTTCAATCCCAAAACAGTCAAGATTGCTCTGGATGCGAGAGGCTGTTACTGACTTGGGTAACGGTAAAAACTCTTCTGCCAAACTCCAAGCCAAGGCAATTTGAGCCACTGATTTCCCATGCTTAGTAGCAATTTCTTGGACTTCTTTCTTATCAAACAATTCTCCTTGTCCAAAAGGTCCCCAAGCCTCTAGGAGAATTCCCTTCTCTCTACAGTAGGCAACTACTTCCTCTTGATAAACTCCTGGTGCCAAACGTACCTGATTGACCGCTGGAATGATTCTTGCCGTCTCAAGCAAAGCATCCAAATGATGAGGGAGAAAATTACTAACTCCGATAGCACGAATCTTGCCTTCTTTGTAAAGGTCCTCCATCGCTCTCCAGACTTCAGCATTGCGAGTTTTCCATTCGTCATTTTCCCTTAGTGGTTTTGGATTTGGCCAATGGATAAGGTACAAGTCTAGATAATCCAAGCCCAGTTTTTCCATTGATTCCTCAAAAGCTTGACGAGCTTCATCATAGCTGTGATTGGTATTCCAAAGTTTGGTCGTTACAAAGATTTCTTGACGTGGAATACCGCTATCTCGAATAGCACGGCCAACGCTCTCCTCATTTTTATAGATAGCTGCAGTATCGATATGACGATATCCAGCCTTTAAAGCTTCTAAAACGGCTTGGTAGGCTACCTCTCCATTTTCAGCTTTCCATGTCCCAAAGCCTAAAACTGGGATTGAAACTCCATTATTAAGGGTATAAGATTTCATCGTTTTTTCCTTTCTATGTGAAGAAAATCTAAAGAAACAAAGTCCTGATTATCAGAATACTTGCTCCTTTAGATTTTACCAATTATTGATCACGGTCGTAATACATTTCGTGAGCTTTTAGACGTGAATTGAGCAATTCCGGAATAGTCACAAATGTATAACCTTGCTCTTTCAGATATTCTATAATCTTTGGAAGAGCATTAACTGTAGCGCCGTGAATATCATGCATAAGAACAATCGATCCATTACGAACTTGATGCTGAATCTCTGTTAAAATAGCAGATTCATTCTTGCTCTTCCAGTCTAAACTATCTACATTCCACATGATAAAACTCAAATCCAGACTATTACGAATATCATCTGTAATCGCTCCGTAAGGAGGTCGCATAAGTTTAGAACTCGAACCTAAAACCTTGGTCAAGGAATCTTCCGTATCCGTGATTTGCTTTTTAGCATCTTCAAGAGTCAATTTTGAAAGAACGGGATGATCCCAGCTATGATTTCCCACAACATGTCCTTCTGATTTCATTCGTTTCAGAAGATCTTCATTACCCGCGATGTTTTTACCAAGTACAAAGAAAGTCGCCTTTACATTGTACTTAGCTAATGTATCCAAAGCTTGCGTAGTTGTAGATGGATTTGGACCATCATCAAAAGTCAAGGCTACAACTTTTTTATTTTTCTGAGCAAAGTAAGCCTGGTAGAGCTCAGCATCCTTTTCTAATAGATAAGAGGACTCCAATACGTCAAAGAAACTGGATATTGGTAGGGCAATTTCCTCCAGAGTCTCCACTTGGTCAGCTGGATAAAGGATGAGTTGACTATCTTTATAATCAAAGCTCCAAGACGTCAATTCTTGGTCTGTGAAGTTTTTTAGAACCTGATCCATTTTTGTCTGGTCAAGTTTCTTATCTTCTAGGGTTGCTTTGATTTGACTCAGCAAGAGTTCCTTAGCCTTGGTCGCATCTTTGAAAAATTGACTAAGAGTAAAAGTTTTACCGTCTTCTGTCAAGAAAATTTTTCCTAAAGACGTTTTTTCTTTTTCTTCAACCTTTGCTGCAGACAAATCGTAAACTTGCTTACTAATATTACGAGCCACAACTCCCTTTAGGACGGGATCCAACTGCTCCGTATAATAAAAAACCAAATCCTCTTTATCTTCTAGCTTTTCCTTAATATCCTGGTTGATTTTTTCTCTAACAGATGCAATGACTTCCTCCCCTTGGAGAGGATAGTAGACAACCACTTCAGCTTGACCTTTTCGGAAATGGTCTTTCTGGCTGCCTGCATTGAATTGTTGATCTTTTTCATTTTTTAAGGTTTCAATTTTCTGTTCATAGGACTGTTTCTGTAGAATCTTGTGACCAATGGCACCACCTAGGCAGAGCATAGCAAGACTTAAAATACCTACTAAAACCAGTAATACATTTCTCTTTTTATCGTGGGAAACACGCTTCTCTCTATTTTTCTTCATATCTCCATCATATCAAATCAGAACTATAATTTCAATGATAAATCGATATTCTTCTATTTTTGAAAGAAATAATAAAAAGCCTAGATGATCTAAGCTTTTCAGGTATTAGAAGCGAATCGCTTCACGTGTTTTTTCATAAGAAGAAACAAAGCGATTTGTGACTCCTGGTTCTGCAACTTCCAAGGCCTGAGAAATCTTCTCAAATGATGCCTTGTAGTCAAATTCTTTTTCAAAAATTTCAAGTGCTTCATTGAAAGCTTGCTGGATACGCTCATCAAATGAACGGTAACGGTTTGAATACTGCAAGAGTTGCTCCGTCAAGGTCGCGTATTGAACAATATTGTAGGTTTCTGTTTCAAGAGCCTCCATGTCATGGGTCGCAATTTCAAGAATTCGTTTAACTGATTCAATATTAACTTGTGCTTGTTCTAACTCTGCCATCAGATCTTCTGTGTTATGGCTTGCAGTGAAGAAAAGTTTCAAGAAACTTTGAGGAATACCCGGCAAGTTTCTCTTCTCCATGTAACGTTTGATAGTATGCAAACGGTTCACATAGACATTTGCTTTTTGACGAGCATTGATGTCATCTTTTTCGATTTGAGCTAGGCGTTCACTAACAGAAACTTGTTCGTCTTCAATGTCTTTTAGATTACTTTGAAGTGAACTAAGCTGCTCCTCTAAAACAGAGTAGGCTTGAGTAGGTTCTGTCTGATCTTCAGTTACCTCTGTGATCGCTGTATCAAGCCCTGACAATTCAGCTTGAAGACGGCGGACATGGTTCCCATCACTTTCTGGGAGAAGATAAGTTTTATTCAAGCGTTCAAGGTCTTGAACCAAAACCTGATTATTTTCTTTCAAGTGATTGAGGTAGGTTGGAAGCGTTGAAAGGAGACTTTCAACGACTTTTTGGGCAGCTATTTCACGCGTGAAGATATCGTAGAGCGCATTAATCTCTTCTTGGATTTGTGTATTTTCATACTCTGCATTATCCAATTCCAACTGGCGGATGTTTTCTTGATTATTTTTCAAGGATTCATGTAAAAGTTGGAAGCGTGACTCGATGTCCGTTTCAGTGAAGTGATAATTAGCATCCAAGAGTTTACGGTAGCCTTCCTCCAAATCTTCCAATTGTTCTGGAAGTTCTGTTGACAAAGTCTTCACGAGAGATGGAACACGATCAACGATATGTGTCAAAGCGAGAATATGATTTTCAGTTGAATCAAGAATCGCTGCAGCTTCAACTGGGTCACCTGAAGAGTTCAAGGTTACAAATTGAGAAAACTCTGACTGGATATTTTCCAATTGTTTCTCAATTTCAGGAAGGGCTTTACCATACTGTTCCGAATTTTCTGCTACGGTATGTTGCAGATTTTCAAATAAGTCCAAAGCATGCAGAACACGTCCGCTATTCTTAGACTCTTGTTTTTCAAGCTCTGAAAGCGCATTGCGAATCGCCGCAATGTCTTCTTCAATTAAATCAATTTGACTTTCAATTTGATCGATTTGGTGAGTCGCTTTGAAAAAGCGAAAAGAATTATTATAGCCTTCAGCCTCAAACAGGTTATTTTCAATATCAGCAAATGAGTTAAGGGATAAATCAACCCATTTTTGATTCCATTCACGGAAGGTTACCTGACTTTGACCAATCAAATGCATGTTTTTAACCGCTTCAACCTCATCATTTACAGGAAGGTTGTAGAGTTCTTCTTTTCTTTCTTCGAGGGCCGTCAATCTACTTACATTACGCTTACGTAGGAAGATTGCCGCTACATAAGCTAGAATCAAAATGACTGCAATCGCAACCATTAGATAAATTAGTTGTCCATTAGACATATCAAAC
>CAUVUZ010000093.1:0-4273 GCA_963555095.1 uncultured Streptococcus sp.
CACATTCTGCAGCCAAGATGTTTGTTCCTTCTGGAACGCTGAATCCTGCTTGTTCTGCAATCCATGCGGCTGGTTTACCAACGATGTTTGCATTTAGTTTAGCGCCTGCACAGTTTTTGCTGTTTGCTTTCACGCCAAAACAGAATTCTTCAAGAAGTGCTTTTTCTTTTTTGTTTACAAAGTAAGTGTGGTATGATTTGAATTCTTCTACAAATTCGTCATAGACTTCTTTATCAATAATAACCGCTTGCTCTGATGCACAGACCATACCATTGTCAAATGATTTAGACATGACGATATCATGAGCAGCTTGACGGAGGTCAGCAGATTTTTCTACATAAGCAGGAACGTTTCCGGCACCTACCCCAAGAGCTGGTTTCCCACATGAGTAAGCTGCCTTAACCATGGCATTACCACCAGTTGCAAGGATAGTTGCAACACCTTCGTGGTTCATAAGCGCTCCAGTTGCTTCCATAGATGGTTCTGTAATCCATTGAACACAGTTTTCAGGTGCTCCAGCCGCGATAGCTGCATCACGAACGATTTGTGCTGCGTGAGCAGAAGATTCTTGAGCTGATGGGTGGAAGGCGAAAACGATTGGATTACGTGTTTTCAAAGCAATCAATGATTTGAAAATAGCTGTTGATGTTGGGTTCGTTGTTGGAGTGACACCACATACTACTCCAACAGGCTCTGCAATTTTAGTCAAACCAGTAACAGGGTCATCTTCAATAACACCGACAGTTTTAACACCACGCATATTATTCACAACGTGCTCACAGGCAAAAAGGTTTTTTGTAGCCTTATCTTCAAATACACCACGACCAGTTTCTTCAACTGCATGTTGAGCAAGAATTCCGTGCGCATCAAGAGCTGCAACTGAAGCTTTCGCTACGATATAGTCAACTTGTTCTTGGTTCAACTTGCGCATTTCATCAAGCGCAACCAAGGCTTTTTTCACTAACCCGTCGACATGCTTTTCAGCAGCGAGTTGTTTTTCCTCAGGTGTTAACATTTTTTTATCAGCCATATTGTCCTCCATAGCCTTCAAGGATTCAATCCTTTGTTAATTTTTTCACAATTTTATTATAACTCTTTTTCAAGACTTTGTAAACCGTTTCATAAGCATTTCACAAAGAAATTTTTTGAGATTGTGATTTTTTTCTCAATATCCCTGCGCAATAGAGTTTTGCCTGGATGATTGTGAAATTATGAAAAAATTTTTTTATTTCACAAAGTTTTTTCTCGTTGATAATCAGATATCGACTTCACTTCTAGAAAGCGCTTTCTTTTTCGCTTTTGAGAATAGCCCCCTAATCTGGAGACTATTGTTTTTGTTGAAAGACGCCTTGTTTAAAGCTGCCTTCATAGACAACTTCCTGCTCGGTAGTCAACTTCCCTTGACCTTCAGCCTGGCCATTTACAAAATCACCTTCATATTTCCAGCCATCTTTTGATTGGAAAGTCCCTTTTCCATTAAAGGCTCCATTATTGAAATCACCTGTATATTGGTCTCCATTTTCAAAGGTCAGGGTTCCTTGACCATTCATTTTCCCTCGTACCAAGGTACCATCATAAACAAGCGCACCACCATCAAGTGTCAGGACGCCCTTTTTTGGTGTGTTTAGTAGAAAAACTGACACGGCGCAGATAGCGATTAGAAGGACTGTTACAATCTCTATACGTGGGCGAGTTAGATAAACTCGATATTTTTCGAAGATTTCTTTAAGCTTTTCCATTGTCACTCTCATTTTCTAATCGATCTAGCCAGCTTTGACATCCACTTGTGATGCGAGCATAGGTTTCCTCAAAATCTCCTGTATACCAAGGATCTGGAACGCTTTCAGATGCAAAAGAGTAGATTTTGTGCTGTAGTTCCTGAGGACACATTTGACGCAGATCTGAAACGTTTGAAGCATCCATGCCGATAATGTAATCAAACGACTCAAAGTCTTCTCTGCCAATCTGAAGCGATGTTTTGTCTTTGTCATAAGGGATCTGATACTGCTGGAAAATCCCTTGCGTTCCCCTATGAATCGGATTACCATGTTCCCACGATGACGTTGCCCGACTCTCAATCTGGTAATCACTCGTCATGGACTTCATCACAAACTCTGCCATAGGGCTACGACAGATATTTCCTAAGCAAACAAATACTATTTTTTTCATCCCTTTTCCTCTCACTTCATAGAAAAACGGGAGTGACAGGTCCCGTTTTATTCTTCGATTGCTCCGCTTTCGTCAATAACTGTTCCTTCTGGTGTCACAGCTTCTTTAAGCGGCAAAACTGTCTTGATAGCAGCCAATTCAAAGGTCAAATAGACCCCGTCTACATCAAGAACAATTGTTTTCTTCTCAGTATCTACTTCATCCACTGTTCCGTAAAGTCCGCCGATTGTGATTACTTCATAGCCCTTTTGAAGCTTGTTCAAGCTTTCCATACGCTTTTGAGCTTGTTTCTTTTGAGAGCGTTGCATAAAGAACATCAAGCCCATCATTGCTACTAACATGATTAAAAAAGTAATATTTGGATTCATTGTTTTCTCCTTTGTATTTTACATAGGACTACTATATCAAATTTCAGCTACTTTTACAAGATTGTGCCTTGTTTTTATGGTTATAAAAAATCAGAGTTTTCACTCTGATTTTTGTGATTATTTCAAGTTTTGAACGACTTTGACTAGATTTTCAACTGTAAATCCGTACTCTGCCAATACTTTTGGTGCTGGGGCAGATGCTCCAAAGGTATCAATACCGAGAACGGCACCATCAAGACCAACATACTTGTACCAGTTTTGGGTTGCACCCATTTCGACTGCAACACGGCGACGAACTGCATTTGGAAGGATTTCTTCCTTGTAAGCTGCATCTTGTGCGTCAAAGACATCTGTTGATGGCATGCTGACTACACGGACTTTTGCACCTTGGCTAGCCAATTCTTTGGCAGCTGCGACAGCTAGATTGACCTCTGAACCTGTCGCAATCAAGATTGTATCAAAGTCTGCCGCATTTTCATAGACAACATAGGCACCTTTCGCAACTTTGTCAAAGTCTGTTCCCTCTTCGACAGTCAAGTTTTGACGTGTCAAGACAAGAGCAGTTGGTGTTTTTTCGCTTGTCACTGCAAGGTACCAAGCTGCTTGAGTTTCACGCGCATCTGCTGGGCGGAAAACATTCAGATTTGGCATAGCACGGAGACCTGCTAAGTGTTCAACTGGTTCGTGAGTTGGACCATCTTCACCAACTGCAATCGAATCGTGGGTAAAGACATAAGTCACAGGAAGTCCTTGCAAGGCTGACAAGCGGACAGCTGCTTTCACATAGTCAGAGAAGACGAAGAAGGTTCCACCATAAACACGAAGTCCACCGTGAAGGGCCATCCCGTTCAAGATCGTTCCCATTGCAAATTCACGAACACCAAACTGAATGTTGCGGTTCAAGCGATTAGCGTCGTCTTGAAGTCCGTCCGTTTTGATATAAGTCATGTTTGAGTGAGCGAGGTCAGCGGATCCACCCAAGAAAGTTGGCAACTTGGTAGCTACAACGTTCAAGGCATCCTGACTTGAATTACGAGTTGCTTGAGAGAAACCATTTTCTAAGGCTGGGAAGTCTGCTGGAGTCACTTCAACTGGATCACGGCCGTCGATAATGGCTTCTACTTCTGCAGCCAGTTCTGGATGAGCTTCTTTATAATCAGCAACTAATTTTGTCCAAGCTTGATAAGCTGATGCACCACGGTCTGCAACATTTTCTTTGAAATCAGCATAAACTTCAGCTGGGATTTCAAATGGTTCATAATCCCAACCAAGAGCTTGGCGAGTAGCCGCAGTTTCATCTGCCCCAAGAGGAGCACCGTGTACCGCATTAGTTCCTTGTTTGTTTGGAGAACCGTATCCAATCACAGTCTTCACTTCAATCAAAGATGGTTTTCCTGAAGCTTTAGCTGCTTCGATAGCCGCATGGATAGCTTCCAAGTCCGTTCCATCTTCAACCAAGGCTGTATGCCAACCGTAGGCGTTGTAACGGTCACGAACACTTTCTGTAAAGGAATCCTTTGTCTCACCATCCAAGTTAATGTCATTTGAATCATAAAGAACCACCAACTTGTCAAGTTTTTGCAAGCCTGCATATGAAGCCGCCTCACTTGAGACACCTTCCATCAAATCTCCATCTCCACAGATCACATAAGTATAGTGGTCAAAGATATTGAAACCTTCACGGTTATACTTCGCTGCAAGGAAACGTTCTGCTTGGGCAAAACCAGTAGCAGTAG
>CAUVUZ010000094.1:0-4270 GCA_963555095.1 uncultured Streptococcus sp.
ATGGATAAAAGTAAGGATGAAATCAGTGCACTTCTTCGTCAAAAAACAACTAAAAAAAATCTTTTTGCCCTCTCTGACTTGGAAACCGGTATGGTTTACTTGACAGCTGCTGCCAAACAAAATCGTCTCCTCTTGGAACATATCCAAGGGCATGCTCTTTATCGCAATCTTAATGAGGTAGAAAGAGAGCAATTTGATGATGCTATGATTGAAGCCCATCAGTTGGTTTCAATGACAGACTTGATTTCTCAAGTTTTGCAACAACTCTCAGCCTCTTACAACAACATACTAAATAATAATCTAAATGATAATTTGACAACTTTGACAATTATCTCAGTGTTGCTAGCTATCCTTGCGGTTATTACAGGATTTTTCGGAATGAATGTTCCCTTGCCGTTTACAGATGAACCGAATGCTTGGATTTATATTTTATTAGCTAGTCTAATTTTATGGGCAGTCTTAGCCCAATGTTTAAAGAAAATTGCTAGAAATTAAAAAGAAAAGGAGCCAGAATGGCGATTGAAAACTATATGCCAGATTTTGCTGTGGAAGCAGTCTATGATCTGACAGTCCCAAGCCTGCAGGCGCAGGGGATCAAGGCTGTTTTGGTCGATTTGGACAATACCCTCATTGCTTGGAACAACCCTGATGGAACGCCAGAGATGAAGCAATGGCTACATGACCTCCGAGACGCAGGTATCCGCATCATCGTGGTCTCAAATAATACCAAAAAACGGGTTCAACGAGCAGTTGAAAAATTTGGGATTGATTACGTTTACTGGGCCTTGAAGCCTTTCACTTTTGGGATTGACCGTGCCATGAAGGAATTTCACTATGAAAAAAATGAAGTGGTCATGGTCGGCGATCAGCTTATGACGGATATACGAGCAGCGCACCGTGCAGGTATTCGATCGATTTTGGTCAAACCCTTGGTTCAACATGACTCGATCAAGACGCAGATTAACCGAGCTCGCGAGCGCCGTGTCATGAAGCAAATTACTGAAAAGTACGGACCAATTACATATAAAAAAGGAATCTAACTATGGAAGAAATTCTCTGTATTGGTTGTGGAGCAACCATTCAGACGACAGACAAGGCTGGTCTAGGATTTACTCCCCAGTCGGCACTCGAAAAAGGTTTGGAGACAGGCGAAGTCTATTGCCAACGCTGTTTCCGTCTCCGTCATTACAATGAAATCACAGATGTCCAGTTGACGGATGATGATTTCCTCAAACTCTTGCACGAAGTGGGAGATAGTGATGCCTTGGTGGTTAATGTCATTGATATTTTTGACTTTAATGGTTCTGTCATCCCAGGCTTGCCACGCTTTGTATCGGGTAATGATGTCCTCTTGGTCGGAAATAAAAAAGATATTCTGCCCAAGTCTGTTAAACCGAGCAAGATTAGCCAGTGGCTCATGGAACGTGCCCACGAGGAAGGGCTCCGTCCAGTTGATGTCGTCCTAACTTCAGCCCAAAACAAGCATGCTATCAAGGAAGTCATTGACAAGATTGAACACTACCGCAAGGGCCGTGATGTATACGTAGTTGGGGTGACCAACGTTGGAAAGTCAACCCTTATCAACGCTATTATCCAAGAAATCACAGGTGACCAGAATGTCATCACGACTTCGCGCTTTCCAGGGACGACCTTGGACAAGATTGAGATTCCGCTTGACGACGGATCTTATATCTATGATACGCCGGGAATTATTCACCGCCACCAGATGGCCCACTACTTGACGGCTAAAAACCTCAAGTATGTCAGCCCTAAAAAGGAAATCAAGCCCAAAACCTATCAGCTTAACCCTGAGCAAACTCTATTTTTAGGTGGTTTGGGCCGATTTGACTTCATTGCAGGAGAAAAGCAAGGTTTTACTGCCTTCTTTGACAATGAACTTAAACTCCACCGTACCAAGCTAGAAGGTGCTAGTGCTTTCTACGACAAACACCTGGGAACCCTTCTAACACCTCCAAACAGCAAGGAAAAAGAGGACTTTCCAAAACTAGTCCAGCATGTATTTACTATCAAGGACAAGACTGACCTGGTCATCTCAGGACTAGGCTGGATCCGTGTAACAGGAACTGCCAAAGTCGCCGTCTGGGCACCAGAAGGCGTCGCCGTCGTCACACGAAAAGCAATTATTTAAACACAGAAAGGAAAGGGTTGTCTGAATTCGGGCGAGCAGGGCGAGCCCATAGAGAATACTTTTCGCCGTGGTGTTAGTTGGTACAAGTGATTGTACCAACTGCGGAAAATTTGAGACCTTAGGCTCAAATTTTAGTCATGAAAGTTCGAAGGACTTTGCTGACGTCCGTCACCACTTTAGAAAAGTATAAAAAGAAACTCTTTTTAAGAAATTATGTCATTAACATCGAAACAACGTGCCTTCCTCAACAGCCAGGCACACACCCTCAAACCCATCATCCAAATCGGGAAAAATGGTCTCAACGATCAAATCAAAACCAGCGTCCGTCAAGCTCTTGACGCCCGTGAATTGATTAAAGTCACGCTCTTGCAAAACACAGATGAAAACATCCATGAAGTAGCTGAAATTTTGGAAGAAGAAATCGGTGTGGATACTGTCCAAAAAATCGGACGCATCTTGATTTTGTATAAACAATCCAGCAAGAAAGAAAATCGCAAGATTTCTAAAAAAGTCAAAGAAATCTAAAAAACTACTCCAAACAACTGTTTTTACAGAGAATTAAAGGAAGACGAGCCTATGGCAATTGAATTATTGACTCCCTTTACCAAGGTAGAGTTGGAGCCAGAAATCAAGGAGAAAAAACGCAAACAAGTCGGGATTTTAGGGGGAAATTTTAACCCCGTTCACCATGCCCATCTGATCGTTGCAGACCAAGTGCGACAACAGTTAGGACTGGACCAGGTCTTGCTTATGCCCGAATACCAACCACCTCATGTAGATAAAAAGGAAACCATCCCCGAGCACCACCGTCTCAAGATGCTTGAATTGGCGATTGAGGGGATCGAAGGTCTAGCCATTGAAACTATTGAGTTAGAGCGCAAGGGCATTTCCTACACCTACGACACCATGAAGATTTTGACAGAGCAACATCCAGACACGGATTATTACTTCATTATCGGGGCTGATATGGTGGACTATCTGCCTAAATGGTACCGAATTGATGAGCTGGTCGACATGGTTCAGTTTGTAGGGGTTCAGCGTCCGCGCTACAAGGCAGGGACTTCCTATCCAGTTATCTGGGTGGATGTGCCTCTCATGGACATCTCGTCCAGCATGGTGCGTGACTTCATTGCCCAAGGTCGGAAGCCCAACTTTCTCCTACCTCAGCCAGTGCTAGACTACATCGAGAAGGAGGGGCTTTACTGATGGCATACCAAGACTATATCAACTGTTCCCGAGAGGCTTTGTTGGAAAGAATGGCAGAGCTTCTACCTGAAAAACGTTTAACCCATTGTTTGGGTGTGGAGCGTGCAGCCATAGAGCTTGCGAAGCGATTCGGAGTTGATGCTGAGAAAGCTGGTCTAGCAGGCCTCCTTCATGACTATGCTAAAAAGTTGTCAGACCAGGAATTTCTAGACTTGATTGACCGTTACCAATTAGACCCTGATCTCAAAAACTGGGGAAATAATGTCTGGCATGGCATGGTTGGTATCTACAAGATTCAGGAAGATTTGGATTTACATGATCCTGAAATCCTGCGAGCTATTGAAATTCACACAGTTGGGGCTGGTCAGATGGCAGACCTAGACAAGGTTATCTACGTCGCAGACTATATTGAGCATAACCGCGCCTTTCCAGGTGTGGATGTGGCGCGTGAAATTGCTGAGCTATCGCTCAATAAGGCTGTGGCCTACGAAACAGCTCGTACCGTGGAGCATTTGGCTCATCAGGGATTCCCCATCCATCCCCAAACCCTTGAAACCTATAACGCCTTTGTGCACTATTTGAAAGAGGAATAAATGAACGAAAAAGAATTACTAGAACTAGTCGTGAAAGCGGCTGATGAGAAACGTGCGGAGGATATCCTTGCACTTGATGTACAAGATTTGACCAGCGTGACAGACTACTTTGTTATCACTAGCTCGATGAATAGCCGTCAGTTGGACGCAATCGCTGATAACATTCGTGAAAAAGTAGCAGAAGCTGGTGTTAAAGGTAGCCATGTCGAAGGCGATGCAGCTGGAGGCTGGGTCTTGCTGGACCTCGGCGGTGTCGTTGTGCATATCTTCTCAGAAGAAATGCGTGCCCATTATAACCTAGAAAAACTATGGCATGAGGCGG
>CAUVUZ010000095.1:0-4173 GCA_963555095.1 uncultured Streptococcus sp.
TTCATGGTCGTGGTTTTAACTGGAAGGAACCAGACCATTTCCGTATCGTTTACCTCCCACGTGTGGACGAATTAGCGCAAATCCAAGAAAAGATGACTCGTTTCTTGAAACAGTATCGTAGATAAGGGTTCTATAGGGTTCAACTAAATTTTAGCGTTTTATCTCAGAGAAAGCGAACGTTTTTATGATTTAAACGTTACCTCTCTGAGATTTTTATTTTCTTGGAAGGATACTGGGAAGGTATAATATCCTGAAAAATTAGAATTTATTGTTAAAATTTTTAATATTAAAAACATTAGTAACTATGAACTACAAGAGTAAAGATGAATAGTGGAGAATAGGTAAATGAAATGCTAACTATGAAAGAGATTCTTAGAAAATTTGATGAGAGTTCCAATGATATTAAGTTTTTAGAATTTAATAAAAAAATAACGGATAGTATAGAAATACCACAAGAACTGAAGTTTATCCTAGAACATTTTTCTTATATAACTGTTAATGGTTATTTAAAGATTTTGGGGAATGATTCAGAGAATGGCTTTAGCTACTGTAATGAATTGTTTTCAAAATGTTATAATTCTAATCGTTGTTTGATAGCTTATGATATTTTGGGTGGTCTATTTGCAATAAATATTGAAAAATTAAATTCAATAGAATATTTTACCCCCGATACATTAGAATGGGAGGATTTGGAAATAGATTATAAGGGATTTTTATATTGGGTGACTACAAATCAGTTAGACCTATTTTATCAAGAACTTATGGTATCAGATTTGTTTAAATTAGATTTATCGCTTGAAACGAATGAAGTTGTTTTGACCTATCCATTTATGTGGTCAATGGAGTACACTCCATCAGGTGCGGTTAGAAAAATAGTTCCTTTCAAAGAATTGTTAGAAATGAATGCTAATTTTTGTAGACAGTTTGGGATATGAAATCGGTGGATTCAATATAGGAAATGTATGTTAGCAAGAATTATTTTTTACTGATTTATTCGCATCTGAAGAGAATTTTACTCTTAACTGTTTCTGATAAGGGCTTTCATAGGAAAAGCTAGAAAACATTTGCTTGGAGCTATTGACAAAAGTGGCAGAATCAGATAGAATAGTAAAGTATGTTTAGTAACTGATCACTTTATAGCCGGCTAAACGAATACAAAATCTATGAGGAGGTATTCATCGTGAAACGTACTTATCAACCAAGTAAACTTCGTCGTGCGCGCAAACACGGATTCCGTAACCGTATGTCAACTAAAAACGGTCGTCGCGTATTGGCAGCTCGTCGTCGTAAAGGACGCAAAGTTTTGGCTGCTTAATCCAAACAAATTCAACAAAGAAGTCAGTAGGAACTCGAGTCTACTGGCTTTTCTTTTTTCCTATAATATCAGTCTTTAAATGCTTTATATTTTTTCTGAAATAATGTATAATGTTTCATATACTATAAAAATGGAGAACAGTTATGAAGAAATCAAAAGCCTTCCTACTAGGGGCTGGAATTTTGAGTGCAAGCTTCTTGATGGTGGCTTGTAGTTCGGCACAATCAAATACAGATAAAACCTACTCATATGTATTTGCTAGCAATCCAGATACATTAGACTATATCACTTCGACACGTGGCTCGACTTCTAGCATTACGACAAACTTGATCGATGGATTGTTAGAAAATGATAAATATGGGAATCTCGTCCCTTCTATGGCAGAGTCATGGACCGTATCAAAAGACGGTTTGACCTATACCTATAAAATTCGCCAAGGGGCTAAGTGGTATACCTCTGAAGGAGAAGAATACGCTGAAGTGACAGCACATGACTTTGTGACGGGTCTCAAGTATGCAGCGGATAAAAAGGCTGAGAACTTGTATTTGGTACAAGACTCCATCAAAGGTTTGGCAGATTATGTCGAAGGGAAAACATCTGACTTTGAGACGGTTGGAGTCAAGGCAGTGGACGACTATACTCTCCAATACACCTTGAACAAGCCAGAGTCTTATTGGAATTCAAAGACAACAGGGGGAATTTTGAGTCCTGTCAATGAAGCCTTTTTGAAATCTAAGGGAGATGACTTTGGAAGTGTTACCCCATCTAGTATCCTGTCAAATGGGCCATACTTGTTCAAGTCTTTCACATCAAAATCTTTAATTGAGTTTGAAAAGAACCCTAATTACTGGGATAAGGACAATGTGAAGATTGAGAAAGTAAAACTTTCCTTCTATGATGGTTCAGACCAAGATAGTTTGGCTCGAGGATTCTTAGAAGGCAACTACACAGATGGACGTATTTTCCCGACAAGCTCTGTCTTTGACCAGTTGAAAAAAGGGAATGAAGATAAGATTACTTATACTCCTCAAAACGCTGTGACTTTCTACTATCTCTTCAATGTCAACCGTCAAAGTTACAATCAAACCATGAAACAGACGGATAAAGAAAAAACAGATTCGCGTGCAGCTATGCAAAATAAGGACTTCCGTCAGGCGATTAACTTTGCCTTTGATCGTCATGCCTATGCCGCACAGACAAATGGAGAAGATGGAGCTGACCGTATCCTTCGAAACATAGTCACACCAAGTAACTTTGTTCAAATCGGTGGGAAAAACTTCGGAGATGCTGTCAATGAAAAGATAGTCAACTATGGTTCAGAGTGGGCTAATGTCAATCTAAACGACGCTCAGCCTGCCTTCTTGAATGCTGACAAAGCCAAGGCAGAATTTGCCAAAGCCAAAGAAAGCTTGCAGGCAGAAGGTGTGACCTTCCCTATCCATTTAGACATGCCGGTGGATCAGACTGCTAAGTTGGACGTACAGCAAGCCAGTTCTTTCAAACAGACAGTTGAAGAGACACTTGGATCAGAGAATATTGTTATCGATGTGATTCAACTTTCTCCAGACGAGAAAGACAATGCAACCTTCTTTGCCAATACAGCCGAACAAAAGGACTATGACATTGATATCTCAGGTTGGAGTGGAGATTACTCAGATCCGAAAACCTATCTTGACCTTTTGGATCCGGACTCTGGTTCTCAGTTAAAAAATCTTGGCTTGACTCCAGGAAAAGACAATGATGTCAAGGAAAAAATCGGTCTCTCTACCTACAAGAAGTTGTTGGATGAGGCAGATAAAGAAGTTGAAAACACTCAGGTTCGCTATGAGAAATTTGCCGAAGTTCAAGCTTGGCTAACAGATAGTGCTCTCTTTCTGCCAGTTCAAAGTGGAGGAGCTAATCCAATCTTCCGTAAGACTGTACCGTTCACAGGAGCCTTCTCATTCGTCGGACACAAAGGGGATGCGGATAA
Organism: uncultured Streptococcus sp.; assembly: GCA_963555095.1. GTDB lineage: Bacteria > Bacillota > Bacilli > Lactobacillales > Streptococcaceae > Streptococcus. Next base: position 3,288 of record CAUVUZ010000095.1, read on the forward strand.
CTACAAATATGTTGAGTTGCAAAAAGATCCCGTGACTGCGAAACAGTACCAAGAACTTTATGAAAAATGGCAAAAAGAAAAAGTTGAGTCCAACAAAAAAGCCCAAGAAGATTTAGCTAACCACATTCAATAGTATTCCTAGTCATGCTTTTTAGTTAAGCATAGTGGCTGGATTCAGAAAAAGGCCCCACCAGACGCTTTTTAGTTCTGGTAGGGCCTTTTCTTTATTCTTTTAAGTGATAGGAGTAGCTAGCGACAACGACGTCTTCATGCCATCTGAGAGCGTATTTTAGTTTGAGGCTCATCTGATTGTGCAGGATATTTTGCCAAGGTTTATTAGGGATAAACTGTGGGACAAGGACTGTAACGGTGTAGTTTTTTTGCTTAGCTTCTTGGGCGATTCGTCTGACATACTTAACGCTAGGGGTGATGATGTCGCGGTAGCTGGTATTGATATTCTTCAGAGTGATATTTGGGAAGTAGTCGGCAAATTCCTGAAGAATTTCTTGGTCTTTTTCTGCCGTTTCTTTAGTAGAAATGTGCATGGCTAACACTTCATCACCGATACTTTGAGCGTAGTTAATGGCTCCGACACTTACTCGAGTGACATTTCCTACTAGGACAAGGACAAGGTTACCGTCATAAGTGCGTTTTTCAATTCCTTCGTAGAGTCGTAGTTGTTTTGCCACTTTTTGGTAATGGTTGTGAATGGACAAAAAGAGGAAGGTTAAAACTAGGATAATTGGGAAGAAAGGCCAGATATCACCCATTCTGAAGAGGAGTAAAATGAGGACAATGGCATAACAAATGATGGCCCCAAGGATATTAGCGAAGGCAGGTTTTAAGAAGTTTGCTCCTTTTTCCTTTTTCCAATGGCGAATCATCC
>CAUVUZ010000096.1:0-4117 GCA_963555095.1 uncultured Streptococcus sp.
GACGGGATTTACCTCAGCACCCAGGAAATTCAAGATGAGCGCATCACACCAGCACTCTACCAAACCTACATCGAACCGAGCAATATAGCGGTTTTGGAGGCAGCCAATCAGGTGGGTGGGACCAATATCCTCCATATCTGTGGTTTTGAAGGCGCGAGCAATGATGTGACGATATTTAAGGACTATCCAGCTCAAGTGGTCAACTGGGCGACTCATCATGAGGATGTTAGTTTGACACAGGGGCAAGAGTTGTTTCGAGGTAAGGCTGTTTTAGGTGGATTTGAAAATGGCAAGAAAAGCTTGCTTTATCAAGGTTCCAAGGCGGAATTGCAAAATGAAACAAGGCGGTTGCTGGCCGAAGCGGGTAGTAAAGGAGTTCTTCTGGGAGCTGACTGTACTGTTCCAGATGACTTTGACTTAGAGAGGTTGGACTGGATTCGTCAGGCAGCTGTTCTCTAAAAGGAGAAGCTATGAAAAGTAAAAGATGGGGCATCTTCATTGCAGTTGTCGGTTTGCTGGCCTTGGTTGCCATAAGTGTCGTAAAAAATGGGCACTGTAAAAATGGAGAGAGATGTCATGGAGTTCAGGATTTTTCCAAGTCCAGTCTCCCCTTTCTACGCTCGAATGATATTGCAAGCAGTTTATTAGTTAAAAAAGTAAGAAATGGAGAATAAGAATGTCAGAAAAAAGAGAATGGGTTTTAAAAGCATTTAGAGGTGAAAAGGTTGATCGTGTGCCAGTTGGTTTTTGGCACCATTTCACATCCGAAGACGAATGGCTACACGGTTTCTCAAATCCAGCCATTATCGAGAAGAATATCGAGGGCCATAAGCGCTTTATACGAGAAGTTCAGCCAGACTTTATCAAACTCATGAGTGATGGCTACTTTGCTTATCCAAATCCAGCGATTGCCAAAGGAAAATCACTTCAAGAATTGGCGGCCATTCAACCACTCGGACCAGATCACGCTTGGATAAAAGAGCAGGTGGACTTGGTTAAGAAAATCAAGCAAGAGTTTACAGAAGATATCGTTGCGATTTACAATATTTTTGCTCCTGTGACCTATCTCAAGTGGCTGCTAGGGGAAGTGTCTGGCGGAGATGACCTTATTGCAGACTTTCTGGTGGAAGATCCTGAAGCCCTTAAGAAGGTGTTGGATGTGATTGCAGAAGATATTGCGAGTCTCAGCCAAGCCGTCATCGAAGAGGCTGGTGCAGATGGAATCTATCTCAGCGTGCAAAGTATTCAAGATCAACGAGTGTCGGCAGTAGATTATCAAGCCGTCATTGCACCTAGCGAGATAACTGTTCTGGAAGCAGCGAGTGCTGTTGGTGGCGTCACTGTTCTTCATATCTGTGGTTACGAGGGGGCGCGAAATGATATTCACCTTTTTGCAGACTATCCAGCTCAAGTCTTTAACTGGGCTGTAGGACCAGAGGGAATCACTCTCAAGGAAGGTCGTGAGATTTTCAAGGGACGTACGGTTCTTGGAGGTTTCGAAAATGGCAAGACAGGCTTGCTGTATACTGGTAGCAAGGATGCCATTCAGGCTGAGGCAAAGAAACTAGTCGCAGAAGCTGGGGAACAGGGTTTGGTACTTGGGGCAGATTGCACCATTCCAAGTGATATCGCAGTTGAACGTATCCAGTGGGTGAGAGAAGCGCTTGAAAATTAAAGGAGAAAAAGATGAGTAAAAAAGCATGGATTATCGGTGGTGTAGCAGTTGTTGCAGTAATTGGGGCAACGATTATCGGGAGAAGTTTAGCTGGCGCTCCAGCCAAGGATGGAGAAACGGCTTCGTCTGCTGAAGTTATAACCTTGAAGGTTGCCCATACACAAAACTATGTACCTTATGACTTTGTCAATGAAAAAGGGGAATCAGATGGTTATGAAGTAGCTGTTTTGAAGGCTGTTGATGAGAAGTTGGCAAACTATCAATTTGAATATACGGGTACCAGTGATGACGACCTCTTGATTGGTCTGGAATCAGGCAAGTACGACATCGGAACCAAGGGAGCTTGGTACACAGAAGAACGAGCTAAAAAGTTTGTCATTCCATCTGAACCAGTCGGAGCGAGCATCATCGGATTTACTGTCAGAAAAGAAGATGAACAGAAATACAAAACCATTGATGACTTTGCTAAGAATAAAGGGAAATTGGTTCCCATCTCTCCACAGAATGCTCAATGGAATGTCATCACCAGCTACAATGAAAAACATCAGGATGCACCGATTGAGCTAACAGCAGCTGAATCCTTTAAAGTGGCAGATGCCTATGCCTGGGTCTTGGAAGGACGTTATGACGCCTTCTTTGATATCAAACTGTCCTTTGAAAAAGCAGTTACCGCAGAAGATGGCCCTTACCACCAATATGCGGATAAACTCAGCTGGTTCCCATACAAGGGTATTCCAACTTATCCCTTGATTCACCGTGATGAAAAGGGTGAGAAATTCGCTAAAGAATACGAAAAAGCAATCAAAGAGTTGAAAGAAGATGGCACGCTTGCTAAGCTATCTCAGCAATACTTTAAAGAAGATGTCTTTAGTTACGTAGACAAAGACTAGACCAGAAATTCCAAGACTAGAAAGGGTTTTGTATGGTTTCTTATGATTTTTCCAAGGTCTTTCAGTTTTTGCCGACCTTATGGCAGGCGCTTCCGATGACCTTGTCCATTCTCTTTTTTACCACTCTTCTTGGTTCCCTTTTTGGAGGTCTCTTGGCCTGGGCGCAAGTAGGAGAAGACAAGAGTTTTGCAGCGATTTCCAAAGGCTATATTTTCACCCTTCGTTGTACACCGCCAATTGTCTTGCTTTTTCTAGTCTTTTATGGCTTGCCAGAATTTCTGAAATGGTGGCTTGGCTTGGACATCAACAACTGGTCTAAAACTATTTTTGTTCTCCTGACGATGATTCTCTTGTTTGCGGCTATAGTTGCCGAGGTTTTCAAGGCGGCCTATCAAGCTATTCCAAAGGGGCAGACAGAGGCCGGGCTTAGTATTGGTTTGACTCCAAGTCAGACTTTTTGGAGAATCATTTTTCCTCAAGCTTTTCAAGTTGCTCTTCCCAATATAACGACTGCTATTCTCAATCTCATGCGGGATGCTGCCTTGGCTTATACGATTGGTTTCGTTGATGTTATGGGGGCAGGCAATCTCTTGATCAGTCGCAATTTGGGGAACTACTCTCTGGAAACCTATACGGCAGTTGCGCTTCTTTACTGGGGCATTGCCTTGGTTATTTCTAGCTTGAGTCGTTTGCTTGAGAAGTCTTTGGAAACAAAAGGGAGGTAAGAAATGGATATAGACTATATTGTAAAGACCTTTCTGGAGACCTTGAAGGGTGTGCCAATCACCTTGATTATCATGATTGTGGCTATGGTCTTAAGCTTTTTACCGGCTCTATTTTTAGCCTTGGGGCAGATTTACAAGGTTCGAGGTGTGAGGAGTTTTTCTCTAGTCTATCTGGCCTTTATCCGAGCGACTCCTCCGATTTTATTGATTCTCTTCTTTTATAGTTTGTTTCCAAGTTTGCTGAATCAATTTTTCAAAAGCATAGGAAGCGACTTTGATATTTTCAAGCTTGATCCTCTCTATTATGCCTTTATCATTTATAGTTTGATGACAGTCGGGAGTTTGTCGGAGATTTTGCGTTCAGCTATCTTGACGGTGGACAAGGGACAACTAGAGGCAGCGCATGCGATTGGCTTGACTACGACCCAGGCCTATCTAAGGATTGTTTTTCCTCAAGCCTTGCGCTCAGCCTTGCCTAACTTGGCCAATTTGGTGATCAATATCGTCAAAGGGACCTCCCTGGTCTTTGTCATGACCATCAAGGACATCACCGCTATTGCCCGTGTGGAAGCATCCTACGGCTACCAGTATTTTGAATCTTATTTTGTGATCTTTTTGCAGTATATTTTGATCTGTGGTTTGATTCAGTGGAGCTTCTCCCTACTGGAGAAAGGCTATGTGAAAAAAGAAAAGAGTGCAAAAGCATCTAGCGCGCGTTTTGTATAGGAGGACAGGATGTTACAAGTAGAACATATCGCAAAAACATTTGGAGAGAGGCAGGTCTTGGAGGATGTCAATCTCCAGGTCAACCAAGGGGATGTAGTCGT
>CAUVUZ010000097.1:0-4044 GCA_963555095.1 uncultured Streptococcus sp.
ACATGCAAAGGAAAGTAAGGAGAAGTCCCATCAATCCTGGGATCAATGAGTTCAACTGACCTTGAAGGGTTTGTGGTTGAATCTTATCTAGGCTCAATCCACCAAGTGCTTGACCAAGGATACCTTTCAACTCAGCACCTGATACAGGTCCTTCTGGGAAGTTGATGTAAGCACCTTCTGCCAATTGTTTACCTGGAAGGTTAACAGTAAAGTTGATAGATACCCAACGTTGTACAAGAACGGCAAGGATGAACATACCAAGGATAGATGCCCCTTTGGTGATGTCTTTCAAGATACCACCAGACATGTCTTTAGTGATTTCAGATCCAGCTTTGTAACCGAACTCTTGTGTATACCATAGGAAGGCCATACGGATAGCATTCCATCCAAAGAAGAAGAGAAGGGGACCAACAATGTTACCAGATGCAGCAAGTGATGCACCAAGAGCTCCAAGGATAGGACGAACTGTAAACCAGAATACTGGGTCACCGATACCAGCAAGAGGTCCCATCATACCGATTTTAACCCCTTGGATAGCCGCGTCGTCGATTTCAACACCGTTAGCGCGCTCTTCTTCAAGTGCAAGAGTAACTCCCATGATTGGAGCAGCTACGTATGGGTGAGTGTTGAAGAACTCAAGGTGACGCTCAAGAGCAGCCGCTTGGTCTTCTTTTTTAGTGTACAATTTTTTGATAGCTGGGATCAAAGAGTAAGCCCAACCCAAGTTTTGCATACGTTCGTAGTTCCAAGAACCTTGAAGGAATTGTGAACGCCACCAAACTTTTTGACGATCTGATTTTGATAATTGAATTTTTTCAGCCATGATTGTTCCCCTTTCTAGTAGTCTTCTAGGATATCACCGATTGGGTCGTTAGAAGTCGCAGCTCCGCCGCCACCGTTTCCACCTTGTTTTGTAAGGTTAAGGTAGATGAAGGCAAGGGCAACACCGATGACACCAAGGGCAATCAAAGTCAATTGAGAGATTGCTGCAAGAGCAAAACCGATAGCGAAGAATGGCCATACTTCACGAGTTGCCATCATGTTGATAACCATAGCGTAACCAACGGCAACGACCATAGCACCACCGACAGCCATACCACCATTCAACCATTCTGGCATCAATTTAAGAGCATCTTGAACAGCAGAAGCAGGGATAGCAATAAGGAAGGCTGCAGGGATTGCAATACGAAGACCTTGAAGAAGAAGTGCAACAAAGTGAGCACGCTCAACAGCCGCAATGTTTCCGTCTTTAGCAGCAGCATCAGCAGTGTGAACCAAACCAACTGAGATTGTACGAACAATCATTGTCAAGAATAGTCCAGCTACGGCAAGAGGGATAGCTGTTGCAGTTGCAACGGCGATACCTTCAGTAGTGAAGTTACCACCTTTAATCAAGATGATTGCTGCGGCAACAGATGCAAGAGCAGCGTCAGGAGCTACGGCAGCTCCGATGTTTGCCCAACCAAGGGCAATCATTTGAAGAGATCCACCAAGCATAACACCTGCTTCGAGGTTACCAGTTGCAAGTCCGATAAGGGTACATGCGACGATTGGTTGATGGAATTGGAATTGGTCGAGGATACCTTCAAGACCTGCAAGGAAGGCAACAACTACAACCAAGATAGCAGAAATGATTGAAATATCTGACATGGTTTTATTCCTTTTCTATTTAGTTTTAATAAAGTATTTAATCCTGTTTTCAAAATGATAGAAACAGATTAAAATTATTGAACGTTTGCTTTGTTAATCAAGTCAAACAAATCTTTTTTCGTGTCGTTTGGTACTTTACGTACATCAAATTCAACACCGAGGTCACGCATTTTTTCAAATGTTGCAACATCGTCTTTGTCCATAGACAAAACGTTGTTAATCATTGTTTTACCTGTTGAGTGAGCCATAGAACCAACGTTAAGGGTCTTGATTGGCACGCCACCTTCGATAGCACGAAGTGCATCTTGTGGAGTTTCAAACAAGATAAGGGCATGAGTGTCACCAAAACGTGGGTCTTTTGCAACGTCGATCAATTTTTGAATTGGGACAACGTTGGCTTTTACTCCGTTAGGAGCTGCTTGTTTGATCAATTCTTTACGCAACTCGTCGTTTGCAACGTTGTCTGAAGCAACGATGATACGATCTGCTTTTGAATCTGGAGTCCAAGCAGTTGCAACCTGACCGTGAAGGAGACGAGTGTCTAGACGAGCAAGGTTGATCTTCAGTTTACCGTCACCGATAACAGTTCCTTCTGGAATAGCAGCTTGGGCAGCAGGAGCAGCTGCAGCAGTTGCAACTTCCTCAACTGGGTTAAGCTCTTCTGGAAGAGCCTTGATGCCATCTTTGGCTTCTTTAATGATGTTCGCAGCGACTTTTTCCACACCTGCAGTAGCGTCCATAAGGCGCTCTGTGTAGGCTTGGATCAACATCGGCAAGTTCAGTCCTGTGATGATGGCAAATTTACGTTCTGGATTTTCTCCCATCACGCGGCTAGCTTGGTTGAATGGAGATCCACTCCAAAGGTCAGCCAATACTAGAACCTCATCTTCTGCGTCAAATGCAGCAACAGCGTTATTGATCTTAGCGTATAAATCATCAGGACCTTCGTTTGGCATAAAGGTTACAACTTGAACCTTCTCTTGTTCACCAAAGATCATAGATCCGGACTGATGAATACCCGCAGCAAATTCGCCGTGGCTCGCAATAATGATTCCGATACTCATTATTGTCATTCCTCCTTTAAAATGTTTGACTATTTGTTTAAGAAAACTTTAAGCCTAACTTTAAGTATAAACCGTTTTCAAACAAAAATCAACCATTTCTTATAAATATGTATTGGTTTTCAATGAAAACTCGCTTACAAAATGTTAATATATAAACCTTTTGTAGAAATGTTTAAAAAGATAAGGGAGTAATTTAATATAAAAAAATGAAAATAGGCCGATTAATTGAAAAATTGTGAAAATCAAAAAAGCTAGCACAAGCTAACTTTTTGAGTGTCATAGGAACAAATCTTGTAGGGTATGGGCAACACCATCTTCATCGTTTGTCAGAGAGAGTTGCTCATCAGCATATGGTAGCAAATCGGGATTGGCATTCTTCATAGCATATCCCTTGCCTGCAAATGCCAACATTTCGGTGTCATTGTGTTCATCTCCAAAGGCAATCAGGTCTTTTTTGTCACGGTTCATAACATTGAGCAAGTATTCTAAGGCAAAGGCTTTGTTGACCCCTTTTGGTGTACATTCGAGAATGTTGAGAGGGCCTCCCCAGGTATTGATTGCTAGTTGGTGTTGGTAAAAACGATTCATCTCATCTGCTAGCGCGTATTTATCATCGACTCTTGTTTGCAAGAGGATACAGTTAGGGTCCTTGGTCACCAATTCAGATTTGAATTGATTTTCTGGTTGGAAATTTTCTACACCAAAAAGTTTGGGATTGGCAATTTCTTCATTAGGAGCCGTGATATAAAATTTCTTGCGGTATTCTCCTGCAATAAAGTCGGCTTGGATATCCTCTTTGCGTTTGACCATGTCTAAGAGGTATTTTTTGTCCAAGGTCAAGCACTTTTCGTGTTCCCAAGTCTGCCCTGGTAGATGGGTAAGGGAACCGTTGAAGTTGATCATAGGTGTGTGCAACTCTAGTTCCTGATAAAATTCTTTTGCCATACGGTAAGGGCGCCCAGTAGTGATGATGACATGGTGGCCTTTTTCAGCAATTCGTTTAATTGTGTTTCGAGTAAAATCTGAAATCTTACTCTCTGAGTTGAGCAGGGTTCCGTCCAAATCGACTGCGATAATTTTTTTAGTCATATAAACCTTCCTAGTACATTCCAGATAAGATGTCTACTATTATATCAAAAAGAAAGAAGAAAAACAGACTCAAAACAAAAATAGAAATTTCATTTTGTTAAATAAATCAAATAAACATATTGAAAAGGTGAATGATAAATGATATAATACTCTCATTGTTCGTAAAAAAACAAAAGGAGATTAAACATGGACAAACTATTTAAACTAAAAGAGCACGGGACAGATGTCCGTACAGAGGTGC
>CAUVUZ010000098.1:0-3932 GCA_963555095.1 uncultured Streptococcus sp.
AAGATGCTCCTGTAAAATAGGAGTCGCGCAAGAGATAGTCCATGCGGTCTGCATCGATCTGACTAGAAATGAGCTGTACGACCTGCTTGTTAGGGTAGGTATGGTCGATGACACTAGCCACCTTTTCAGGAAAATCGGGCGCCACTTGTAGTAGGACTTGGTGAATCTCTGTCTCAGGACTTTGGATGATTTCCTGGGTAATGGCCTCATGATCTGTATCAAAGAGATGTTCAAAAGTATGGGAGTAGGCACCATGCCCAAGGTCATGAAGGAGCGCAGCGGTCATGGTCAAGAGAGACTCAGCAGGATCCCATTCTTTAGGATATTTTTCTTCAAAAATCTCTGTGATGCGTCGTGCAATTTCATAGACTCCAAGACAATGGGAGAAGCGACTGTGCTCTCCACCGTGGAAGGTATAGCTGGAAGTTCCTAGCTGTTTGATACGACGCAATCGTTGAAATTCTTTTGTATTGATCAAGTCATAGATAACCTGATTATTAACATGGATATAATTGTGAACAGGGTCACGGAATACTTTTTCGTTCATATGACCATTATAGCAAAATCCTGCTCTTTTTGGTAAAATAGTAGAACAAGAGACAAGAAAGAGGACCTGATGTGAAGATTCGGATGCGAAATAAGATTCAGTTTGATGAGCAGTTGGAAGTCATTGACCAGCTTTATGACGTGAAAGTGCGTGAAAAGGGAGATTATGGCTATTTACTCTTTTATAATGAAGAAAAGGAAAAAGTGGTTCTCAAGTTTCATGAAGAAGAACTGGTGATGACACGTTTCTCGAGTCCCAAAACCATCCTGCGTTTTCTCAAGGATAGTGATAGTTTAGCTTATATTCCGACTCCAATGGGGATGCAGGAGTTTATCATTCAAACGAGTCACTACAAACTGGATGGGCAAAAGATTGAGCTAGCCTATCAACTGCAAAACCAAGAGGGACACCCCTTTGCTAGCTATCAATTAGAAATTACTTGGGGATAAGAAAAAGGTTGGCAAATGCCAACCTTATTTGATATAGAGTTCTTGATTTTTTAGGACAATTTCACGAACACTTGCGAATTTCTTGAGTTTTTTAAGTTCTTCAGGATGGGTTACCAGAGTGATAACATATCCCTCTTTGCCCATGCGACCTGTACGTCCTGCCCGGTGGGTATAGGTTTCCATATCTCTAGGAACATCAAAGTTTACGACACATTCTAGACTATCGATATCAATTCCACGTGCTAAGAGGTCAGTTGCAAGGAGTAGGGTTAGCTGCTTGTCTTTAAACTTTTCTAAGATGACTTTTCGAAATTTAACATTGACATCGCTAGCGAGGGAAACAGCCAAGACATCCCGATACTGTAGTTTTTCTTCTGCACTTCCAAGATCTGATAGGTTATTAAAGAAAACTAGTCCGCGGAAATCCTCTACATGAGCTAATTTTCGTAGCATGTCCACTCGGTGACGTTGGTCTACCTGCATGTAGAAGTGCTGGATGTTATCCAGTTTTTGATCAGAAAAATCAATGGTGCGCGTGTTTGGTGCAATCTTTTCTTGGTCAAACTTGGTCGTCGCACTTATGTAGATGAGTTGGTGGTCACGAGGTGCGTAGTGAGTGATTTTCTCGACAAAGTGTATCTGAGAATCATCAAGTAATTGATCAAATTCATCTAGAATGATGGTTTCCACATTCATCATCTTGATTTTTTTCAATTTAATCAACTCAAAGATACGGCCAGGAGTTCCAATCAGAATTTCTGGTCCTTTTTTGAGGCGTTCAATCTGGCGTTTCTGACTTGAACCTGATAGGAAGAGTTGAGCTGTTAAACCAATAGCTTCAGCCCAGGTTTTACACACGTCAAAAATCTGTCCAGCTAGTTCTGTATTTGGTGCTAGAATCAAGAGTTGCTGGGCTTTTTTCTTTTGTAGTCTGAGAAGACTTGGGAGTAAATAAGCTAGCGTCTTACCAGTTCCTGTTGGGCTCACTCCCAGAAGGTTTTCTCCAGCAAGTATAGGCTCAAATAGTTGAGTTTGAATGGGAGTAAATTCTTGGAAACCGAGTTGGTCGCTCAGTTTTTGCCATTCAGTGGGGAGTTTGGTTTTCATTTTTCTGCCTCAAATCTAATGCCAGCAGTCTGGCGCATGGTATAGAGTAAATCATGAACAGAGTCTGCATCATCCAGCCAGTTCTGGTAGAGCGTCTGGTCTGGTTGCTGGATCATGTGTGCAAATGCAGCAACTTCCTCAGTCATCGTATGAGGAGCCTGTTGGATAGGGAGTTGAACTTGATTTCCTTGGTGGTTGGTAAAAATAGCTGAGCGGACATGCTCAATCGTGTTGAGGGTCAAGGTTCCATCTGCTGTGTAAATCTCACAAGGAAGATTGGAAGTGATGTTTTTCCCAGCTTTGATATGAACTTGAAAACTAGGGTAGAAGAGGATACCGTCTCCATTTAGGTCAATGCTATTGTCAAGCTGTTGAGCTTGATAAGTCGCGTCTTGAGCCTTTCCAAAGATGCGAATAGCAGCATAGAGAGGATAAATCCCCAAGTCCATAAGGGCTCCACCAGCAAAACGATCTGAAAAGACATTTGGCGTCTGCCCAGCCAACAAGTTCGGCATCTTGGAAGAATACTTGGCATAGTTGAAATCGGCTCCCAACACTTGCTTGTCTGCCAAAAAATTTTTGATAGTAGTAAAAGCTTCCTCGTGATAGTTTCGTGCTGCCTCAAAGATAAAACAGTGATTTTTCTCAGCTGTTTGCCTCAAATCTAGCCATTCATGTGGCTGAGTGACAGCTGGCTTTTCAAGAATGACGTGCTTACCAGCAGACAAGGCAGCCTTTGCTTGAACAAAATGCAAGGAGTTTGGACTGGCGATATAGACTATATCAAAGGAAGACTTAAAGAAGTCTTCTAATTGATCAAAGAGTTGGATATCCTGATACCGAGAAGCAAAGGTTGCGGCAGTTTCTCGTTTTCTAGAATAGACTGCGACCAGCTGGTATTCTCCACTGGCATGGGCTGCTTCTATGAAATGATGGCTGATAGCCCCTGTTCCGATGACACCTAATTTAAGCATAAATACTCCTTTTCCGACTTCAAATCCTTCCTTCATTATAACATAGAAAAGAAGGACTATCCAACACATGGTAAAAATTTTCAAATGGACTACGCATTTCTTGGAGAAAGTGGTACAATATTTAGATAAGTAGATGAAATGAGAAGGGGGAGAAAATGAGATTATTACCAATAAGGAAAATATCACGTCAGTCTAAGCGGCTAGCGCTTTTTTTGACTTTTTGTGCAGGATATGTCGATGCTTATACTTTTATCGTGCGAGGGAACACCCTTGTCGCTGGACAGACTGGGAATGTCGTTTTTCTTTCTGTAGGACTCATTCAACAGAATGTCTCGGACGCCAGTGCCAAAGTAATGACCTTGTTTTCCTTTATGATGGGTGTCTTTTTTCTGACATTGTATAAGGAAAAACTTCGAATTGTTAAAAAGCCGATTTTGTCCTTGATTCCACTCGCAGTCCTGTCTCTAATTATAGGCTTTGTGCCACAAACGGTTGATAATATCTATCTCGTTCCGCCCTTGGCCTTTTGTATGGGACTGGTGACAACTGCCTTTGGAGAAGTGTCAGGTATTGCCTATAATAATGCCTTTATGACAGGGAATATTAAACGAACCATGTTAGCTTTTGGGGATTATTTCCGGACCAAGCATACGCCATTCCTACGAGAGGGATTGATTTTTGTTAGCTTGCTTAGCAGTTTTGTCTTCGGAGTTGTTTTTTCAGCTTATTTGACGATTTATTATCAGGAGAAGACAATTTTAGGTATTCCTCTCATGATGAGCATCTTTTACATCAGTATGCTTTTTGCTTCTTGGAGAAAAAAAGGGAAAGAAAAAGCTTAAATTTGATTGATTT
>CAUVUZ010000099.1:0-3909 GCA_963555095.1 uncultured Streptococcus sp.
GCATCGACCTCGACAACATGAGCTTCCTCATCAAAGTCCACCTTGGCATTCAGACCTCGAACCACTTGATTCATGGTGAATACATCTGACAAGATCGGTACATTCTGCAAGACTGTCTTACCTTTGCTTGCTAGAATAGTCGCTGCCAACAAGGGCAAGACGGCATTCTTTGCTCCCTCAATGGTCACACTCCCGACCAGACGATTCTCTCCGCCCTGAACCACAATTTTTTCCATAGTTGTTCCTTTACTTTTGATTTTATAACAGTCCTATAAGTGCTTCTTGCCACAGTTGGTACAAACTGATAAAGAATGAACTCAAGATATAGCCCATTACAATACTAAAGAAGCCTACCAACAAACGAACTTTCTTTGTGTTTGTAGCAGTTACTTTTAACACCTTTTCCCATCTCACAAGATCCTTTAAAAGGTAAAAACTCAAATAAATAAAGAGCATATGACTACTTAGAGTAAATAATAATTGAACCATTTGACTATTATACCATCTTATCTGCTTGCGCGCTAGTTTTCGATTTTTCTATGAATTAGGGGTTGTTTTTAAGGTAATCAATCGCATCCTGCAAGGTTTTAACGGGAACGATTTTCATCTCTGTCTTGATGGTTTTGGCAGCTTCCAGGGCTGTTTCATAGTTGCTTTTCGCATTGGGATCTGCTTTTTTCGCTTCCTCGGTGACTGGATTGTCAGGAGCAAAAAAGATGTTGGCTCCCTGACGAGAGGCTGCAACCACTTTTTTGTCAATTCCTCCGATGTCGCCAACATTTCCGTCCCGATCAATAGTTCCCGTTCCCGCAACGATACGACCATTACGAAGGCCTGGATCTGCTATCTGGGTGTAGATAGCTAGACTAAACATGAGACCTGCACTTGGACCGCCGATACCAGCTGTTGAAAAGCGAATTGGAACGTCACTTGTCACTTCCGTACGGTCAATCAAGCCAATCCCAATCCCGTTTTTCCCGTTTTCGAGAGTGATAATTTTACCTTCAGCAGTCTTGACTCTTCCATCTTCTTCGTAGGTTACCTTGACTGGATCTCCTAGTTTTTGAGAATTGACATAATCAACCAAGTCTTTGGAACTGTCAAAGGTCTTATCATTAACAGCCGTCACTGTATCCGCAATATTCAGAATGCCTTTGAAGGTTGAATTATCCGTCACGGTCAAGACATAAACTCCCAAGTACTTGAGTTCGATATCTTTACCAGCCGTCTTCAAGCCTTGATATTTGGCCATATTTTGAGAAGTTTGCATGTAGAACTGATTGATCCGCATAAACTCGGCATCTGTAGAGCCTCCCGTTGTCTCCTTGGCACTTCTAATATCCGTAAATGGTGTTAACCAAGCATAGACAAGATGCGACAGGGTTGCGTGTCGAATACCGACTGTTACAAACTGGTAAGCACCTGCCTCTGTATCCTCTGTTTCATTGACTTTTAAAACTTGACGAATATCTTCCGCTCCACCTGGAACTTCTATGTAGTAAGGCAAAGGTACTACAAAGGCTAAAAAAGTCAATACTAGTGCTAGGATGACATATAAGGGCCATCTAGTTTTTTTCTTCATGTTCTAATTCCTCCACAACACTGTTTGGGACATATTGTTGAATCTCCTGACCAAACTTCAGAAGTTCTCTCATAGCTGAAGAGCTAATATAAAGATGCTCTGGGCGACTATATAGGTAAATGGTCTCGATTTCTGGAGCCAGTTGATGATTGTAGTAATCAAAACTAGCCTCGTATTGCAAGTCTGTAGCATTCCTCAAGCCACGGACAAGAGTTTTGGCCCCCAGTCTTCTTGCAACATCAACAACTAATTGGTCGTGAGAAGCCATGACCTCTACATTTTCTAAATGTGCTACGGCTTTTTTAACTGCTCGTTTGCGATTTTCAACGGGGAGAAAACCTTGTTTGTGGGGATTGTAGAAAACCCCGACATAGAGCTTATCAAAGAGTTTGCTGGCACGTTCAATGATATCCAGATGTCCATTTGTCATCGGATCAAATGAGCCTGTAAACAATCCAATTTTATCTGACATAGACTGTCACCTTACTAATCCCATATATTTTTTCCTTCCAGATGCCTAAGCAGGCGATTTCTTCTGGAAGTTCTACAGACTTATCTGTTTCGCAGACGACCATGACTTCTTGGGAGAAGAAATTTCTCTCTGCCATTTTTTCGATATCTGCAACGATTTGTTCTTTTGCGTAGGGAGGGTCTAAAAAGATCAGGTCAAAGGGACCTTTCACTTGCTCTAGAGCTCGGTCAGCTTCCATCTTTAAGAGCTGAAATTTAGAAACTTCCTTGGTCATCTGGATATTTTCAGCGATGATAGTTTGGGCCTTTCGATCCCGTTCCACTAAGACCGCACTGGACATCCCTCTTGACACAGCTTCAATAGACAGACCGCCACTGCCAGCATAGAGATCCAAGACACGACCACCCTCAAAATAAGGACCAATCATGTTAAAGATAGCTCCTCTCACCTTATCAGATGTCGGCCTAGTCGTCTTTCCTTCTAGCGTCTTGAGAGGACGCCCCCCATAGATTCCTGATACGATTTTCATACCGTTTATTATACCAAATTATGGGCAAAAAGAGAAAGAAAACCGAACCTTGCGGTTCGATTCTCTACAAGATATTTTCGTAAGTGTCGCGGACTTCTTGCGGCCAAACACTTGTTTGTACTTCTCCAATGTGTTTCTTACGAAGAAGGAACATGGCCATTCGAGACTGTCCAATCCCCCCACCAATTGTCAATGGGAAGAGCCCGTTAAGCAAGGCTTTATGCCATTCCAGCTCAAGTCGATCTTCATCCCCTGTAAGAGCAACTTGGCGACGAAGCGTGTCTTCATCCACCCGAATCCCCATTGATGACAACTCAAAGGCGCAACCAAGAGGTTCATTCCAAACCAAGATGTCCCCATTCAGTCCCTTGTATCCATTCTCAGACTCTGTTGTCCAGTCATCGTAGTCAGGCGCACGGCCATCATGAGGTTTCCCGTCAGGCAATTCTCCACCAATACCGATCAAGAAGACTGCTCCGAACTCCTTACAGATTGCATTTTCACGCTCTTTTGGGGTCAAGTCTGGGTAACGTTCTACCAACTCTTCTGTATGGATAAAGGTGATTTGTTTTGGCAAGATCGATTCGATATCATAGCGAGCTTCTACTGCTAGCTCTGTCAGACGAATAGCCTTGTAAATCTTTTCAACTGTTTCTTTGAGATAAGCGACATTGCGTTGTCCGTTTGGAATCACTTTTTCCCAGTCCCACTGGTCGACATAAACAGAGTGGGTCGCATCCAGCGAATCTTCATCTGGGCGAAGGGCCTTCATATGGACAAACAAACCTTCACCTTCACCGAAACCAAAACGAGCCAAGGTATGGCGTTTCCATTTAGCAAGTGAATGAACGACCTCGTAGGTTTCATCTGGAATTTGCAAGACCTTCACAGTTACTGCATTTTCAACACCTGAAAGGTTATCCTGCATCCCATCGCCGACCCTACTCAAGATAGGACCTTGAACTTCGACAACTTCTAACTTATCTTTCAAATACTGGGTAAAAGTGTTTTTGACAAAGGAAATTTCTTCTTGTTGCTGGATAAAACTTTTCTTCATAGGCTACTCCTCAAAAAATTAATTAAAAGCATTATACACCTATTTCCAAGAAAAGAAAAGGGTAAATAAGAAAAAGTCAGTGCTCTTTGGAACACTGACTCTATAGACTTTTAATCGTTTCGACCAAAAATTCGTAAGATGCTAAGGAAGAGGTTGATAAAGTCTAGGTAGATGCTGAGCGCCATTGAAATGACCCAACCTGTCGCTACTTGTCCTCGTGACTGCTCATAAACATAGCGAATCTTTTGGTTGTCCCAAGCAATCAAACC
>CAUVUZ010000100.1:0-3771 GCA_963555095.1 uncultured Streptococcus sp.
CTTTTTGCTTCTTGGAGAAAAAAAGGGAAAGAAAAAGCTTAAATTTGATTGATTTTACTTGTAAGAAAAAAGAAGATATGCTATACTTGAAGAGTTGACTATGCACAGTCCTGTGCAACCGCACGATCATCGTCGCTTGGTTATCCAAGTTTAAGTGGTTCGTCCCACGATGCAAGGCGAGTCTTCACAAAAATACGGGGAAACCCTAAAAATCATAGGAGGTGCATAATGAGCACATACGCAATTATCAAAACTGGCGGAAAACAAGTTAAAGTTGAAGTTGGTCAAGCAGTTTACGTTGAAAAATTGAACGTTGAAGCTGGTCAAGAAGTTACTTTTAACGAAGTTGTTCTTGTTGGTGGTGAAAACACTGTTGTCGGAACTCCACTTGTTGCTGGAGCTACTGTAGTTGGAACTGTTGAAAAACAAGGAAAACAAAAGAAAGTTGTTACTTACAAGTACAAACCTAAAAAAGGTAGCCACCGTAAACAAGGTCACCGTCAACCATATACAAAAGTTGTCATCAACGCGATCAACGCTTAATTTTAAGGAGAACACATGATACAAGCAGTCTTTGAGAGAGCCGAAGATGGCGAGCTGAGGAGTGCGGAAATTACTGGACACGCCGAAAGTGGCGAATACGGCTTAGATGTCGTGTGTGCATCGGTTTCTACGCTTGCCATTAACTTTGTCAATTCCATTGAGAAATTTGCAGGCTATGAACCAATCTTAGAATTAAACGAAGATGAAGGTGGCTATCTAAAGGTTGAAATACCAGCGGATCTTCCTTCGCACCAGAGAGAAATGACGCAGTTATTCTTCGAATCATTTTTCTTAGGTATGGCAAACTTATCGGAGAACTCTTCTGAGTTCGTCCAAACCAGAGTTATCACAGAAAACTAACACGGAGGAAAACATTATGTTAAAAATGACTCTTAACAACTTGCAACTTTTCGCCCACAAAAAAGGTGGAGGTTCTACATCAAACGGACGTGATTCACAAGCGAAACGTCTTGGAGCTAAAGCAGCTGACGGACAAACTGTAACAGGTGGATCAATCCTTTACCGTCAACGTGGTACACACATCTATCCAGGTGTAAACGTTGGACGTGGTGGAGACGATACTTTGTTCGCTAAAGTTGAAGGCGTAGTACGCTTTGAACGTAAAGGACGCGATAAAAAACAAGTTTCTGTTTACCCAATCGCTAAATAAAAAGGTCCAGTGAGCCTTTTTATCCCGAGCCTTAAAATGAAAAGGCGAGGAAGCTAGAAGTAGCATAAAATCAGGCTTTCCGAGTTTTCGGAGAGCCTATTTTTTGTTTTGATATCTATATTTAATTTAATAGAGAGTAGTTAGCTTTGAGTTTGTGATGGATATCTTTTCCTTTTTGGAAAAGTTCTGAAATATGGTATAATGAACAGATAGAGAAGTTGGGGGTAAAAGATGAACATTCAACAATTACGCTATGTTGTGGCTATTGCCAATAGTGGTACTTTCCGTGAAGCTGCTGAAAAGATGTATGTTAGTCAGCCGAGTCTGTCTATTTCTGTTCGCGATTTGGAAAAAGAGCTAGGTTTTAAGATTTTCCGTCGAACTAGTTCGGGAACATTTTTGACTCGTCGTGGAATGGAATTTTATGAGAAAGCGCAAGAATTGGTCAAAGGCTTTGATGTTTTTCAAAATCAATATGCCAATCCTGAGGAAGAAAAGGATGAATTTTCCATTGCCAGTCAGCACTATGACTTCTTGCCACCGACGATTACGGCTTTTTCAGAGCGCTATCCTGACTATAAGAACTTCCGTATTTTTGAATCAACTACTGTTCAAATTTTAGACGAAGTAGCCCAAGGGCATAGTGAGATTGGGATTATCTACCTCAACAATCAAAATAAAAAGGGCATCATGCAACGGGTTGAAAAGCTTGGTTTAGAAGTTATCGAACTAATTCCTTTCCAGACTCACATTTATCTTCGTGAAGGGCATCCTTTAGCACAGAAAGAGGAATTGGTCATGGAGGACCTAGCGGATTTACCAACGGTTCGTTTTACCCAGGAAAAGGATGAGTACCTATACTATTCAGAGAACTTTGTCGACACCAGCGCGAGCTCGCAGATGTTCAATGTGACGGACCGTGCTACTTTGAATGGTATTTTGGAGCGGACGGATGCTTATGCGACTGGATCTGGATTTTTAGATAGTGACAGTGTCAATGGAATCACAGTCATTCGTCTCAAGGATAATCTAGATAATCGCATGGTCTACGTCAAGCGGGAAGAAGTGGAGCTTAGCCAAGCTGGGACTCTCTTCGTAGAAGTCATGCAAGAATATTTTGATCAAAAGAGGAAATCATGAAAAAAAGAGGAATAGTGGCAGTCATTATACTGCTTTTGATTGGGCTGGATCAGTGGGTTAAAGCCTATGTTGTCCAGCAGATTCCACTGGGTGAAGTGCGTTCGTGGATCCCCAATCTCGTTAGCTTGACCTATCTGCAAAATAGAGGGGCAGCCTTCTCCATTCTGCAAGACCAGCAGTGGTTATTTGCTGTCATTACACTGGTCGTCATGGTAGGTGCCATTTGGTATCTACATAAACACATGGAGGATTCTCTCTGGATGGTTTTTGGACTGACTTTGATAATCGCGGGAGGTTTGGGCAACTTTATTGACAGAATGAGTCAAGGTTTTGTGGTGGATATGTTTCACCTAGACTTTATCAACTTTGCGATTTTCAATGTTGCTGACAGCTATTTGACAGTTGGTGTCATCGTTTTATTGATTGCAATGCTTAAAGAGGAAGTAAATGGAAATAAAAATTGAAACTGGTGGACAACGTCTAGACAAGGCTCTGTCGGACCTGACAGAATTGTCACGCAGTCTCGCTAATGAACAAATCAAGGCTGGACAAGTTTTGGTTAATGGGCAAGCCAAGAAAGCAAAATATACTGTCCAAGAGGGGGATATCGTCACCTACTATGTGCCAGAACCAGAGGTTTTAGAGTATGTGGCTGAGAATCTTCCACTTGATATCATCTACCAAGATGAGGATGTAGCCGTTGTTAACAAGCCTCAAGGGATGGTGGTTCATCCCAGCGCAGGTCATACTAGTGGAACCTTGGTCAATGCCCTCATGTACCATATCAAGGACTTGTCAGGTATCAATGGTGTCCTCCGACCGGGTATCGTTCACCGCATTGACAAGGACACGTCTGGTCTCCTTATGATTGCTAAGAATGATGAGGCCCACTTAGCACTTGCCCAAGAACTCAAGGATAAGAAGTCTCTCCGCAAATATTGGGCGATTGTTCATGGCAATCTTCCCAATGATCGTGGTGTGATTGAAGCGCCGATTGGACGTAGTGAAAAAGACCGTAAGAAACAGGCTGTGACTGCTAAAGGGAAGCCGGCAGTGACGCGTTTTCACGTCTTGGAACGCTTTGGAGATTATAGTTTGTTAGAGTTGCAACTAGAGACAGGACGTACCCACCAAATCCGTGTCCATATGGCTTATATCGGTCATCCAGTCGCTGGTGATGAGGTCTATGGTCCTCGTAAGACACTTAAGGGACATGGGCAATTTCTCCACGCTAAAACTCTAGGATTTACCCATCCGAGAACAGGTGAAACCTTGGAATTCACAGCAGATATTCCAGAGATTTTTAAAGAAACGCTGGAAAGGTTGCATAAAACTGAGAATAGATAAAAGAGTTGAGATGCCTTGTCTCAACCTTTTTCATTTCAAGTCTTTTCTATTTTAAAGTATTCATGTTATAA
>CAUVUZ010000101.1:0-3748 GCA_963555095.1 uncultured Streptococcus sp.
CTGAATTAACAGGAATTAACCAAATGAAAAGCCCGTAAAATCGGGCTTTTTTGTTTTTTTCTTCGGACAAATAAGGACAACTTTGAAAATCTTTTGGGGCGAATAAAAAACAGTGACGAAAATCACTGTTTTACTCGGTTTCTTCTTCGGGTTCTAGTTCTGTGATTTGAACTTTTACCTTAGTAACGCGCCCATTTTTCACCTTGTCATTGGTTAGGATGATTTGTTTGTTTTGGCTGACCAATTCATAACTAATTTTTTCAGTTGTTGGAATCGTACCAACACCCGTCAAATAATAACCAGCGATGGTATCCACATCATCGCTTTCTAGTTCAACACCAAAGTAGTCGTTGAAGTCGTTAAGATTCATGGTTCCCTGTGCAATATAGGTATCCTCACCGATTTGATGGACTTCGATTTCTGCCCTATCCGTCTCATCGTCAATTTCGCCGACAATCTCTTCTAGGAGATCTTCCAGAGTTACCAAACCAGCCATCCCACCGTATTCATCTAGCAAGATGGCCATTTGATTTTGGGTATTTCGCAGCTCTTTCAATAGATCATCCACAAAGATGGTCTCAGGCACAAATAGTGGCGTTTGGAGGATTCGTTTCCAAATAATATTTTCAAAGCCATCTGCATAGGCAGCGTTTAGCAAACGCTTGGTATGAATCAAACCAATCACATTGTCCTTATCCCCATCATAAACAGGGATACGTGAGAAATTTTGCTTTAGAATACTTTGGATAATGGTTTGACTATCATCCTGAATATCCACCATAAAGGCATCTGTCCGAGGAACCATGACTTCTCTCGCCATCAGCTCATCTAGAGAGAAAATCCCTTGTAACATCTCGATTTCGTCTGCATCCAAGGTTTCCTCGCTCTTGGTCAACATGTACTCAATTTCATCTCGAGTCATTTTTTCATCCGCATCATCAAAGGTCATTGGTGTTAAACGACTCAAGAGATTGGTTGAAGCAGATAACAACCAGACAAAGGGACTGACAATCTTCCCAAGACCAATAATAATTGGTGCTGTTCGAATCGCCAAAGCATCTTTGAGATTGAGGGCAATTCGCTTAGGATAGAGCTCACCAAAAACAATAGAGATGTAGGTCAAGAATGCCAAAGAGAGGAAACTTGCAATGGCGTAAGCCGTCTCTCCGCTTCCCATCCAAGATGCGATCACTTGTCCAAGGGTATCCGCCAATTTTGCCCCTGACAAGATCGTAATCAAGGTGATACCGACTTGAATTGTTGATAAAAAGTGATTAGGATTTTCAAGTACCTTTAACAAACGGATATAGCGTTTATCGCCTTCTTCTGCTTTTTGCTCTACTCGGGCACGATTTAGTGACACCATAGCCATTTCTGTAGCTGAGAAAAAGGCATTTAAAAAGGTCAATACAACTAAAAGTACAAATTGCAGTAACAAATCCTGACTGCTCGGGTCTTCCATGGTCTTTCTCCTAAAATAGTATCTTGTGTTCCATTATATCATAAATCGGCCTAGGAATCACATTATTTTCTAATTTATACAATTACTCCCTTATCACTAACGGACAAGGGAGCAATTTTTATTCCTTTAATAGATTGTTTCTAGTTTGTCACTGTGACTTGACCTGTTCGGTAATCAAGTTGGATACCCTTTTGAACATTGGGGATCAGGACGTTGAACTCCAATTCGCCATCTGAAGACTTGGCTTCAATTTGGGAAGCAGATGGAACCAGATCCTCATTCGTAGCATAGTGGAGAGTTACCCGATAACGGACTCTCTTATTCTGGTCCAAGGCTTTCCTGACCAAACTTTCATAGTAGTTCTGGCCTGTCGAATCTTCAGCCTTAGCCTGGTTGGCCCAAGCAGTCTGGACTGCAATATTCTTGGGATTGCTGGTAGAAGCATCAAAACCATCTAACCCACCTATCAAGGCATAACCCAGTAAGTGCCCCCTATCTACTGCGTGTGTATAGGTTCCCTTTAGATTTTTAACCTGATGCCATCCCGGCGGAGTCCAAGAGGTCGATCCGTTGCCTGTTTCTTCACGATTTTTGTACTGACGAGTCGCTTTGGATAAGAGGGCATTGGCAACAGTTGGGACTGTCTCTTTCCCGACTGGTTTTGTTTTATTATCCGCATAGGGTTTGCTTGAAACCTTGGCATCTAAATTGGTTTTATTGCCATTGACAACAAAGGCACCCGCCCCATTCCACTCTAGGCCACCCTTAATTTGGTTTTTGATCGACTCAGTTAAGACACTTTCAGCCAACTCCTGACTGGGAGCTTCTGAAGCTTGTTTTTTCTGACTAACCTTTGTTCTAGGGCTATTTGATGCTGTCTGCATTTGCTTGATGTAGTAGCTTCCAGCAGCCAAGAGTAAGAATATAAGTAACCCTACCAGGGTCTGTCTTGTTTTTTTGTTCATTTTTCTCCTTATTCCTTTAGAAAAAGACTGGTCTCCCAGTCTAATTCCCTGTAAATTTGCTAATCAATTCCTGCCATTTCGCTGGAGACAAGATTGCCCATGGATCCTGTCCCTTTCCTAGAATCCCGTAGCCGATCATCAAGCCGATTCCTAAAGCAAGGAATCCCAGCAAGAGTACGATAAAAATTAACAGTAAGCGACGGAGTACATAACGTATGTTTTTATTCTTCATCCTTAACCTCAATCCGCTGAATCTTTGCTCCTAGCTGAGCTAACTTCTTATGGAAGCGGTAGTAACCTCTATCAAGGTGGACTAATTTACCGACAACTGTCTCCCCTTGCGCTACTAAACCTGTCAGAATCAAGGCCGCGCTGGCACGAAGGTCCGTTGATAGAACTTCTGCACCCTGCAAAGCCTGTCCTCCTACGATACGGGCTGTATCACGGATAATCTCCGAATGCAAGCCCATCCGACGCATTTCCTCCAGATGTTGGAAACGATTCTCAAACACAGTTTCCACCATGGTGGATTCCCCTTTTGCAACTGTCATCAAGGCTGTAAATTGCGCCTGCATATCTGTTGGAAATCCTGGGTGTGGCAAGGTTTTTACATGAACAGCTTTAAGATTTTCCAGTTGAGAACGGACACGAATACCTTCCGACTCCTCCGTCACCTCTACTCCCATTTCAAGGAGTTTGGCAATCAAGGGGCGATTATGCTCCCAGACTGCATCTCGAATCAGGACATCACCGCCAGTCATGGCTGCCGCCACCATAAAGGTTCCAGCTTCGATACGGTCCTGCACCACATTATGAGTTGTTCCATGGAGTTCCTCGACACCAGTCACTGTGATTGTTTCAGTACCAGCTCCCTTGACCTTGGCTCCCATTTCATTAAGAAGAATAGCGAGGTCAACAATTTCCGGCTCACGCGCAGCATTTTCTATTACTGTCACACCGTCAGCTAGAGTTGCTGCCATCATGAGGTTTTGGGTTGCGCCGACACTAGGGAAGTCCATGTAGATGTGAGCGCCATGCAAGCATTCTGCCTTGGCTTCGATGTAACCAGCTGTCTGGCTAATCTTAGCTCCCATAGCTTCCAAGCCCTTGAGGTGGAGATCGATCGGACGACTCCCAATGGTGCAACCACCTGGCATAGATACCTTGGCATGGCCTACACGAGCAAGGATCGGTCCCAAGACAACGATTGATGCCCGCATCTTGCTAACATACTTATACGGAGCTTCCTCCGTGATATCTCCAGTCGCATCGACCTCGACAACATGAGCTTCCTCATCAAAGTCCACCTTGGCATTCAGAC
>CAUVUZ010000102.1:0-3736 GCA_963555095.1 uncultured Streptococcus sp.
AGGGAAATATGGTATAATGAAACGATAGATTTTTGAATAGGAATAAGATCATGTTTGGATTTTTTAAGAAAGATAAAGCTGTGGAAGTAGAGGTTCCGACACAGGTTCCTGCTCATATTGGCATCATCATGGATGGGAATGGTCGTTGGGCTAAAAAACGGATGCAACCACGGGTTTTTGGTCATAAGGCGGGGATGGAAGCCCTCCAAAAGGTGACCAAGGCAGCTAACAAGATGGGAGTTAAGGTCATCACAGTCTATGCCTTTTCAACGGAAAACTGGACGCGCCCAGATCAAGAAGTCAAGTTTATCATGAACTTGCCAGTCGAGTTTTATGATAACTACGTTCCTGAATTGCATGCAAATAATGTTAAGATTCAGATGATTGGGGAGACAGATCGCCTGCCTAAGCCGACCTTTGAAGCTTTGAAAAAAGCAGAGGAGTTGACCAAGAACAATACAGGATTGATTCTCAATTTTGCGCTTAACTATGGTGGTCGTGCTGAAATTACGCAGGCTTTTAAGAGCTTGGCTCAGGAAGTTCTAGATGCCAAAATCAATCCTGGTGATATTACAGAAGATATGATAGGGGATTATCTTTTCACACAACGCCTGCCAAAGGATTTGCGAGATCCTGATTTGATTATCCGTACGAGTGGTGAGTTGCGTTTGAGTAATTTCTTGCCATGGCAAGCAGCCTATAGCGAGCTTTACTTTACGGATACCTTGTGGCCTGATTTTGATGAAGCCGCCTTGCAGGAAGCTATTGCTGCTTTTAACCATCGCAATCGCCGTTTTGGAGGAGTTTAGGAGAAGATATGACCAAGGATTTACAAAAGAGAACATTGTTTGCGGTATTGGCCCTGGCGATTTTCCTTCCAGTCTTGTTTGCAGGAGGCCTCTTGTTGCAGATAGGGATTGGCTTGTTAGCGATGCTAGGTGTCCATGAACTCTTGCACATGAAGGGACTAAAGACTATGACCATTGAGGGTGCTTTGACTCTTTTTGCGACCTTCGCTCTCACAGTTCCTTTAGAAAATTACCTAACATTTTTGCCTGTTGATGGGAATGTGGTTGCCTATAGTGTTTTGATTACCATAATGCTAGGGACGACCGTTTTCAGTAAAAACTATACGATTGAAGATGCCGCTTTCCCAATTGCTGTGAGCTTTTATGTTGGTTTTGGCTTTAATGCCTTACTAGATGCTCGGGTGGCAGGTTTTGACAAGGTACTTTTGGCTCTTTTTATCGTTTGGGCGACAGATAGCGCAGCCTACCTGACAGGGATGAATTTTGGTAAACATAAGTTGGCTCCGAGAGTTTCTCCTAATAAGAGTATTGAGGGCTTTGTCGGGGGTATTCTAGGTGCGGTACTGATAACGGTAATCTTCATGCTAGTGGACAGTACAGTTGCTCTTCCTTATGGGATTTATAGAATGAGTCTCTTTGCTGCCTTCTTCAGTGTGGCAGGTCAGTTTGGTGACTTGATTGAGAGTGCCATGAAACGCCATTTTGGTGTTAAGGATTCTGGAAAATTTATCCCTGGACATGGCGGTGTGTTGGATCGCTTTGACAGCATGCTGATTGTGTTTCCAATGATGCACTTATTTGGCCTGTTTTAAAGAAAGGAATATTGAATGATTGGATTGCTAACCTTTATCCTCGTTTTTGGGATTATTGTGGTGGTGCATGAGTTTGGACATTTTTATTTTGCCAAGAAATCAGGCATTCTAGTTCGTGAATTTGCTATTGGTATGGGGCCAAAGATTTTTGCTCATATCGGTAAGGATGGCACTGCTTATACCATTCGAATCCTTCCTCTAGGAGGCTATGTTCGTATGGCAGGCTGGGGTGATGATGCGACAGAAATCAAGACAGGAACTCCAGTCAGTTTAACACTTGCTGATGATGGTAAGGTCAAACGGATCAACCTCTCAGGGAAGAAACTGGATCAAACGGCTCTTCCTATGCAGGTAACCCAGTTTGACTTTGAAGACAAGCTCTTTATTAAGGGTTTGGTCCTGGAAGAAGAAAAGACTTTTACAGTGGATCATGATGCAACGGTTGTTGAAGAAGACGGAACCGAAGTGCGCATCGCTCCTTTGGATGTACAGTATCAAAATGCTTCTATCTGGGGCAAGCTCATCACCAACTTTGCAGGTCCTATGAATAACTTTATCTTAGGTGTTGTTGTTTTTTGGATCTTGATCTTTTTGCAGGGCGGTGTTAGAGATACTCAGACCAATCTCTTTCATGTCATGCCAGAGGGAGCATTGGCTAAGGTAGGTGTAGCTGAGACCGCTCAAATTACCAAGGTCGGCTCGCATGAGGTTAAGAATTGGCAAGACTTGATTCAGGCTGTAGAAGCAGATACCAAGGATAAGACCGCTCCGACCTTGGATGTGACCATTTCTGAAAATGGTAGCGAAAAACAAGTTACTGTGACTCCAGAAGAAAATCAAGGACGTTACATTCTCGGGGTTCAACCAGGAGTCAAGTCAGACTTTCTATCCATGTTTGTTGGTGGATTTACAACAGCTGCTGACTCAGGACTTCGTATCCTTTCGGCTCTGAAAAACTTGATTTTCCATCCAGATTTGAACAAACTCGGTGGTCCCGTTGCCATTTTTAAGGCAAGTAGCGATGCTGCTAAAAATGGTCTTGAGAATGTCCTCTACTTCCTAGCTATGATTTCCATCAATATCGGAATTTTTAACTTGATTCCGATCCCGGCTTTGGATGGTGGAAAGATTGTGCTCAATATCCTAGAGGCTATCCGCCGGAAACCCCTTAAACAAGAAATTGAAACCTATGTCACCATGGCTGGTGTAGTTATCATGGTTGTCTTGATGCTAGCTGTGACCTGGAATGACATTATGCGACTCTTCTTTTAGATAATCGAGGAATATTATGAAACAAAGTAAAATGCTAATCCCAACGCTTCGCGAAATGCCAAGCGATGCTCAAGTTATCAGCCACGCTCTTATGTTGCGTGCTGGTTATGTTCGTCAAGTTTCTGCAGGTGTTTATTCTTACCTACCACTTGCTAATCGTGTGATTGAAAAGGCTAAGAACATCATGCGCCAAGAGTTTGATAAGATTGGTGCGGTGGAGATGTTGGCTCCTGCCCTTCTCAGTGCCGATCTTTGGCGTGAATCAGGCCGTTATGAAACCTATGGTGAAGACCTCTATAAATTGAAAAACCGTGAAAAGTCAGACTTTATCCTAGGTCCGACACACGAAGAAACTTTTACAGCTATTGTTCGTGACTCTGTCAAGTCTTACAAGCAATTGCCACTCAACCTTTACCAAATCCAACCTAAGTACCGTGATGAAAAACGTCCACGTAACGGCCTTCTCCGTACGCGTGAATTTATCATGAAAGACGGCTATAGTTTCCATGCCAACTATGACAGTTTGGATGTGACTTATGACGAGTACAAGGCGGCCTATGAACGTATTTTCACTCGTAGTGGCTTGGATTTCAAGGCCATCATCGGTGACGGTGGAGCCATGGGTGGTAAGGATAGCCAAGAATTTATGGCCATTACACCAGCCCGTACAGACCTCGACCGCTGGGTTGTTTTGGACAAGTCAGTTGCTTCATTTGATGAAATTCCTGCAGAAGTACAAGAAGAAATCAAGGCAGAATTGCTCAAATGGATGGTTTCTGGTGAAGACACCATTGCCTACTCAAGTGAGTCTAGCTATGCAGCTAACTTAGAAATGGCAACAAA
>CAUVUZ010000103.1:0-3713 GCA_963555095.1 uncultured Streptococcus sp.
AAATCTAGAAAGGGAACCTATGTTACACAACGCATTTGCCTATGTTACAAGGAAGTTTTTCAAATCGATTGTTATCTTCCTGATTATTCTCCTCATGGCGAGCTTGAGTTTGGTCGGCTTGTCGATCAAGGGAGCTACTGCCAAGGCTTCTCAGGAGACCTTTAAAAATATCACCAATAGCTTCTCCATGCAAATCAATCGTCGCGTCAATCAAGGAACGCCACGTGGTGCTGGGAATATTAAGGGTGAGGATATCAAAAAAATCACCGAAAACAAGGCCATCGAGTCTTATGTTAAACGTATCAACGCTATCGGAGATTTGACTGGATACGACCTCATCGAAACGCCAGAAACCAAGAAAAATCTCACTGCAGACCGTGCCAAAAGGTTTGGTAGCAGCTTGATGATTACAGGTGTCAATGACTCTTCCAAAGAAGATAAATTTGTCTCTGGGTCTTATAAACTAGTCGAAGGTGAGCACCTAACCAACGACGACAAGGACAAGATCCTCATGCACAAGGACTTGGCAGCTAAACACGGCTGGAAAGTTGGAGATAAGGTCAAACTAGACTCCAATATCTATGATGCCGACAATGAAAAAGGTGCCAAGGAAACAGTTGAAGTGACAATTAAGGGACTCTTTGATGGTCACAATAAGTCAGCAGTAACCTACTCACAAGAACTCTATGAAAACACAGCTATCACAGACATTCACACTGCTGCAAAACTTTATGGATACACAGAAGATACAGCTATTTATGGGGACGCAACCTTCTTTGTAACAGCAGACAAGAACTTGGATGACGTCATGAAAGAGTTGAATGGAATCAGTGGCATCAACTGGAAGAGCTACACACTTGTGAAGAGCTCCTCTAACTACCCAGCTCTTGAGCAATCCATCTCTGGTATGTACAAGATGGCCAACCTCCTCTTCTGGGGTAGCTTGAGCTTCTCAGTCCTTCTCCTTGCACTCTTGCTTAGTCTTTGGATCAACGCCCGTCGCAAGGAAGTGGGAATTCTCCTCTCTATCGGTCTCAAGCAGGCAAGTATCTTGGGGCAATTCATCACTGAATCCATCTTGATTGCCATCCCTGCTCTCGTTTCTGCTTACTTCCTAGCCAACTACACAGCTCGTGCCATCGGAAACACTGTTCTTGCCAATGTCACTTCAGGTGTTGCCAAGCAAGCCAGCAAGGCTGCTCAAGCCTCTAATCTTGGTGGTGGTGCTGAAGTAGATGGCTTTAGTAAGACCTTGTCGAGCTTAGACATTTCTATTCAGACATCAGACTTTATCATCGTCTTTGTCCTTGCCTTGGTTCTAGTGGTTCTCGTTATGGCGCTTGCTTCAAGCAATCTCCTCAGAAAACAACCAAAAGAGCTCTTGCTCGATAGCGAATAACAAACTTGCTACCTATTCTCCCCTAAATGGGGTATAATATAGGTAGCATTTTTATCTATTTTGCCTTGATAGGAAGAGGTTTTATCAGGATGAAATAGAGAGATTAACAAGAAATTTAAAGGAATGTGAAACGTTTTTCTATGAAAATTTTAATTGTAGAAGATGAAGAGATGATCCGTGAGGGGATCAGTGACTATTTGACGGATTGTGGCTATGAAACCATTGAGGCAGCAGATGGTCAGGAAGCTCTGGAAAAATTTTCCAGCTATGAAGTTGCTCTAGTGTTGCTAGATATCCAGATGCCCAAGCTCAATGGTTTAGAAGTCCTAGCCGAGATTCGTAAGACCAGTCAGGTTCCTGTCTTGATGCTAACCGCCTTTCAGGATGAGGAATACAAGATGAGTGCCTTTGCCTCTCTAGCAGACGGCTATCTGGAAAAACCCTTCTCCCTCTCCCTTTTAAAAGTGAGGGTAGACGCGATTTTCAAGCGCTACTACGATACGGGACGAGTCTTCTCTTATAAGGATACCAAGGTGGACTTTGAGAGCTATAGTGCAAGCCTCGCAGGAGAAGAAGTGGCTATCAATGCCAAAGAGTTGGAAATTCTGGACTATCTGGTGAAAAATGAAGGACGGGCTTTGACCCGGTCTCAGATTATCGATGCCGTCTGGAAGGTGACAGATGAGGTCCCCTTTGACCGTGTCATCGATGTCTATATCAAGGAACTGCGGAAAAAGCTAGACTTGGATTGTATTCTCACTGTGCGTAATGTTGGTTATAAATTGGAGCGAAAATGAAACGAACAGGTCTATTTACAAAGATTTTTATCTATACCTTCTCGATTTTTAGTGTTCTGGTTATTTGTCTTCATTTAGCTATTTATTTTCTCTTTCCATCGACTTATCTAAGTCATCGTCAGGAAACCATTGGTCAGAAAGCGACAGCCATTGCCCGGTCCCTTGACGGAAAAGACAGGCAAAGTATCGAACAAGTGTTAGACTTGTATTCCCAGACCAGTGATATCAAAGGAGCTGTCAAGGGAGAGATGACCGAAGACAAGTTAGAAGTCAAGGACAACCTTCCTCTGGATACGGACCGTCAAACTACTTCCCTCTTTATCGAGGAGCGTGAGGTGAAAACGCAAGATGGTGGGACTATGACTCTCCAGTTTCTAGCGTCCATGGATTTGCAAAAAGAAGCAGAGCAGATTAGTCTCCAATTTCTTCCTTATACCTTGCTGGCATCCTTCCTGATTTCCCTCTTGGTGGCCTACATCTATGCTCGGACCATTGTTGCACCGATTTTGGAAATCAAGCGGGTGACCCGTCGGATGATGGACCTGGATGCCCAAGTGCGATTGCGCGTGGACTCTAAGGATGAGATAGGTGATCTCAAGGAACAAATCAATAGCCTTTACCAGCACCTTTTGACTGTTATTGCGGACTTGCATGAGAAGAATGAAGCCATTCTCCAGCTGGAAAAGATGAAGGTTGAGTTCCTACGAGGGGCTTCTCATGAATTGAAAACACCTCTGGCTAGTTTGAAAATCTTAATCGAAAATATGAAAGAAAATATCGGTCGTTATAAGGATAGAGACCACTATCTTGGAGTTGCCTTGGGGATTGTGGACGACCTCAGTCACCACGTTCTCCAGATACTTTCTCTCTCTTCTGTGCAGGAATTGCGAGAGGAGAAGGAGAACATTGACCTAGTCCAGATGACGCAAAGTCTGGTCAAGGATTATGCCTTGCTCATCAAGGAGAGAGAACTTCAGATAGATAATCGTTTGAACCATCAGCAGGCTTACATAAACCCATCTGTCATGAAACTAATCCTATCGAATCTCATCAGCAATGCTATCAAGCACTCCACTCCAGGCGGCTTGGTCCGTATCGGGGAGAGAGAAGGGGAGCTCTATATCGAGAATAGCTGTAGTCCTGAAGAACAAGAAAAACTGGCTCAGTCTTTTTCTGAAAATGCTAGTCGCAAGGCCAAGGGTTCAGGAATGGGGATCTTTGTGGTCAAAAGTTTATTAGAACATGAGAAATTACCTTATCATTTTGAGATGCAAGATGATCGCTTGACCTTTTTCATACGTTATCCTAAAGTCGTGCAAGACTAAGAGAAAGAAAGGGTTTACATTGATTAGGCTAGAAGAAATTCAATCTAAAGTATGGGAAAAACTAGCTTTTTTTATCAAAAAGTGATAAAATGAACAATGTAAATGGGATGTCCCAAAAAATATATAGGAGGCCTGACAAATGGCAATCGTTTCAGCAGAAAAATTTGTCCAAGCAGCTCGTGACAACGGTTA
>CAUVUZ010000104.1:0-3697 GCA_963555095.1 uncultured Streptococcus sp.
CCAAGTGGGATTGTGTAGTCTGGATCAACTGGCACTTCCCCTTTTTGGTTAAATTCTGACTTGTACTCAAGAATGATAACAGGGTTATTATCACGGATAGAAGACTTGAGCAGTCCTTTCATGTCAGCAGGCGTACCAGGAGCTACAACCTTTAGTCCGGGAATGTGAGTAAACCAAGACTCTAGGGATTGCGAGTGCTGAGCTGCAGAACCAACTCCGTTACCAGCTGCACATCTGACAGTCATTGGAACCTGACCTTTACCACCAAACATATAACGTGTTTTAGCGGCTTGGTTAACGATATTGTCCATGGCAATGACTGAGAAGTCCATGAAGGTCATATCGACGATTGGGCGAAGGCCTGTCATGGCCGCTCCTGCTGCTGCTCCAGAGATAGCAGCTTCAGAAATAGGACAGTCACGGACACGTTCTGGACCAAATTCTTCAAGCATTCCGACAGAAGTTCCGAAGTCCCCTCCGAAGACACCGACGTCTTCTCCCATCAAGAACACATTTTCATCGCGACGCATTTCCTCAGACATAGCAAGGATAATGGTGTCACGGAACGACATTGTTTTTGTTTCCATTTTATCTCTTTCTCCTTAGTCTGCGTAAATATCTTCAAATGCGGATTCAAGTGGCGGGAATGGACTTTCCTCTGCAAATTTAACAGAAGCTTCTACTGCTTCCTTGACTTGCGCTTGGATTTCTTCCAATTCTTCGGCACTTGCTAGCTTGTTTTCCAAGAGGTAGTTGCGAAGGTTTTCGATTGGGTCTTTTTGTTTCCACAATTCCACTTCTTCACGGGTACGATATTTACCAGGGTCAGATGATGAGTGACCGAGCCAGCGATAAGTTACACTTTCAATCAAGACTGGGCCATTGCCACCACGAACATGGTCTACGGCTTTCTTAAATCCTTCATAAACATCAATGACATTGTTTCCGTCTTCGATAAACATTCCAGGGATGCCATATGCAGCGCTACGGTGATGGATATGCTCTACATTGGTCATTTTCTTGATATCCGCAGAGATTCCATAACCGTTATTAATACAGTAGAAAATTACTGGCAGATTCCAGATGGAAGCCATGTTAACAGCTTCGTGGAAAACACCTTCGTTGGTAGCACCGTCACCAAAGAAGCAAACGACAATTTTTCCAGTATTTTGCATTTGCTGACTGAGGGCTGCACCAACAGCGATTCCCATACCACCACCTACGATACCATTGGCACCAAGGTTACCCGCATCCAGGTCAGCGATATGCATAGAACCACCTTTTCCTTTACAGGTTCCAGTGTATTTCCCGAGGATTTCAGCCATCATTCCATTGAGGTCGATCCCTTTGGCGATAGCCTGTCCATGACCACGGTGATTTGAGGTAATCAGATCATCTGGGTTGAGAGCCAACATAGCTCCGACGTTAGCTGCTTCCTCTCCGACAGAAAAGTGAGTCATACCAGGGACTTTTCCCTTTTTCACTAACTGAGCAATTTTTAAGTCCATGCGACGGATTTCTTCCATCTTACGGAACATCTCTAGCAAAAGATTCTTATCTAAAGTTGACATAATCTTGCCTTTCTAACTTTGTACTTACCTTACTATTTTACCTTTTTTAGTATACACTGTCAAAGTATATGACCGATAAAATTTCACAAGGTAAAAAAATAAATCCCTGTTAAAACAGGGATTTTCTTTAGTTAGATTATTTTTTCACAAAGTTTATTTGACATTGGAAACTTCAAATCTTTTCATAATTGTTTGCAAACGCCATTGATAGAGGATAGCACTAACGACCAAACTCGCTATTAGACCAATCCAGTAAGAATAGGCTCCTAAAGTTGTCACATGATCTAGGAATAAACCTAATGGAATGGACACAGCCCAGTAAGCAATTACTCCTAGATAGAAGGGAACAACCGTATCCTTATAGCCTCTCAGTATTCCTTGTAAGGGAGCCGCAAAGGTATCAGCTAACTGAAAAAAAAGACTATAAGTTAGGAAGGTAGATGTTAGATCAATGAAATCAGGATTATTTCCATATAAACTGGCTACGACATCTCTCAAAATATAGAGAAAACTCAATGTAAAGCCTGCAAATATCAGCGCTAAACAACGTCCAAGTTTGATATAGGTCTTAGCATCATCAAAACGCTTAGCCCCCACCTCGTAAGAAACAACGATGGCCATGGCAGAAGAAATACTCATGGGAAAGGCATACATGAGTGTCGAGAAGTTCATGGCTGACTGGTGGCTGGCAATAATCATAGACGAAAACTTAGCCATAATCAAACCAACGACTGAAAAAATGACGACCTCAGCAAAAACAGTTCCACCGATTGGTAATCCCAAGCGAATTCCCTCCATAATTCTTTCTAAATTCAGAGGGGCACCTTGTTCTAAATGAAGTTCTTTTAGGTTTTTCTGCTTGACCAAGATGATGATGGAAATTCCCAGTAGGCACCAATAAGCAAGTGAGGTTCCAAGCCCTGCTCCTGCTCCCCCTAACTCTGGAAACCCAAATGCACCGTAGATCAATAAATAGTTAAATCCACAATTTAAAGGTAGCAATAAGAGCATGAGGTACATGGATAGCTTGGTCAAACCGAGAGAATCAAGTAGCGATCGGATAACACTGAAAAGCAACAAGGGAATAATTCCGATAGACAAATACCAAAGATAACGAACTGAGACTACCGCCACTTGGGCTTCTAGTCCGATATGGTTTAAGACTGGAGGCGCTAGAAAAAGCACCATGCCAAGCAAAACCAAAGATAGCCCGAAAGCTAAATAGATGAATTGGTAAAAGTCAGATGCTACTTCTTCCTTTTTGCCTCTTCCTAGATGATGGCCGATGATGGGAACCATGGCCGAAACAATCCCTGTTAAAAAGGTAAAGAAAGGATTCCAGAGACTCGTTGCAGTTGAAACACCAGCCAAGTCCATGGTATTGTACTGCCCAGTCATTGTTGTATCGACAAAAGAGGCAGAATAATTGGCAAATTGATAAATCAGGATAGGGAAAAATATCTTAAGAAATAAGATAAACTTATCTTTAAATTGATGGGTTGGATACATATATGCTCTCTATTCTTATAGTTTATAGAGCAGAGTCCCATCTAGTTTTGATAGACGATTTGTCCCTTACAGATAGTATATTTGACCTGCCCTTTTAAGGTTTCGCCGATAAATGGAGAATTAGCTGATTTTGAAGCAAAGTTTGGACCAACAGTACGATCAGCCTTGTCATCAAAGATGGTGATATCCGCTGGGCCATTTTCAGCCAAGTAGCCTGCTTCAAAGTTGTAAAGTTTGGCTGGATTGACAGTCATTTTTTCTAGTAATTCCATCAAGCTTAGCTCACCAGCTTCCACCAAATAAGTCAAACCAAGAGAAAGAGAGGTTTCCAAACCAGTCATACCAGATGGTGCTTTAGTAATGTCCTCTACATTCTTCTCATCCGCATGGTGAGGCGCGTGGTCCGTTGCGATAACTGTGATAACACCTGACTTGAGACCTTCGATAACGGCACGACGATCTGACTCCAAACGAAGCGGAGGATTCATTTTGGCATTGCTTCCTTGAGTCAAGAGGAGGGTTTCTGTCTTAGAGAAATGTTGCGGTGCCACTTCTGCTGTGACTTGCGCTCCCAAACCTTGAGCGAATTCCACTACCTTGACACTTTCTTCCTTAGA
>CAUVUZ010000105.1:0-3437 GCA_963555095.1 uncultured Streptococcus sp.
GCTTTGATAGTCATATTCTATCGTTTTTATTTTTTGAATGCAAAAATCTGCTACGCTCTAAAGAAATAGCAGAAATCACTTGCTAAATATAGAAATAAGGTGTATGATGTTACTAGTACAATTCTGCATAAATCAAATGGAAACAAGGCATGTTTCCTGAATTGTTCTCTTTTCTCTCTGAACAATCATTGTTTAGAGTAGGTAAATTTGCTATAATAGTCTTTGTATTGAAAATAAAATAGGAGTTTTGTGATGAAGGGGAATAAGAAAACTAAAAAATGGCAACTATACACAGCTATTGGTGCTGCAAGTATTATTATAACCAGTGCAGTGGGTATTTTGCTATTTAGACAGCCCTCTCAGGCTGCCGGTAAGGATGACACATCGCATCTCGTAGTCGCAAAGGAAGGAACAGTTGCCTCCTCTGTTCTTTTATCTGGTACCGCCACCGCAAAAAATGAACAATATGTTTATTTGGATGCAAGTAAGGGTGAGGTGGATGAAATCTTGGTTTCTGTTGGAGATAAGGTTGACAAAGGACAAGCACTCGTAAAATACAACAGCACAGAAGCGCAGTCTGCTTATGATGCAGCTAACCGTGCCATAGCCAAGGCTGATCGTCGTATCAATGACTTGAAGGAATCACGAAACAACACTCTAGCTGATTCGGAAGAATATGATGATGGAACGCAGGGTTCTTCTGTCTCTTCCATAGATTCTCAGATTAGTGATGCTCGTGATAGTCGTGCTGATGCAGAGGCGCAACTTAAAAAGGCGCAGGCCCAATTGGACGCAACAAAGGTTTTGAGTACGCTAGAAGGTACAGTTGTAGAAGTTAATCGCAATGTATCAAAGTCCACAACTGCTGCAAATCAAGTGATGGTTCATGTAGTAAGTAACGACAATCTACAAGTCAAGGGAGAACTTTCCGAGTACAATCTTGCCAACCTTTCTGTTGGCCAAGAAGTGACCTTCTCTTCTAAAGTTTACCAAGATAAAACTTGGACAGGGAAGATCAGCTTTATTTCAGCTTACCCTAAAAATAGTGGAGAAGGAACGAATGCTATAACTGGGGGGAATACTGGTTCTAAATATCCTTATACGATTGAAGTAACGAGTGAGATTGGTGATTTGAGACCAGGTTTTACCGTTAGTGTTGAGGTTAAAAGTGACAAGAAATCAATCCTCGTACCCTTAACCAGTGTCATTACTGAAGACGGAAAAAACTACGTTTGGGTTGTTGACGAAGAGAATAAGGCTAAGAAAATCGAAGTTAGCCTAGGAAATGCTGACGCAGAAAACCAAGAGATCACATCTGGTTTGACAGACGGAACCAAAGTCATCAGTAATCCAACGACTTCCTTGGAAGAAGGAAAAGAGGTGAAGGCTGATGAAACAACTAATTAGTCTAAAAAACATCTGCCGGAGCTATCGAAATGGTGAACAGGAACTGCAGGTCTTGAAAAATATTAATTTGGAGATTGGCGAAGGGGAATTTGTTGCCATTATGGGACCATCTGGTTCGGGTAAATCTACTCTGATGAATACCATCGGAATGCTGGACACCCCAACTAGCGGCGAATACTATCTAGAAGGTCAAGAAGTGGCCCGTCTAGGTGAAAAGCAGTTGGCACAGGTACGTAACCAACAAATTGGCTTTGTCTTTCAACAGTTCTTTCTTTTGTCAAAGATGGATGCTGTTCAAAATGTTGAGTTACCCTTGATTTATGCAGGAGTTCCAGCTGCCCAACGTCGCAAGTTGGCAGAGGAATATCTGAGTAAAGTAGAGTTGACTGATCGTATTCATCACCTTCCTTCGGAGTTGTCTGGCGGTCAAAAACAACGGGTGGCCATTGCGCGTGCTCTTGTTAACGATCCCTCAATCATCCTAGCTGATGAACCGACAGGTGCCTTGGATACGAAAACAGGAAGCCAAATCATGGAACTCTTGGTTGAGTTAAATGAAGAAGGCAAGACTATTATTATGGTAACGCACGAGCCCGAAATTGCAGCCTATGCAAAACGTCAAATTGTAATCCGTGATGGAGTTATTTCGTCTGATAGCGCTCGTTTGGAAGGAAAGGAGAACTAAGATGCAAAATCTGAAATTTGCCTTTTCATCTATTATGGCACACAAGATGCGCTCCTTTTTGACCATGATTGGCATTATCATCGGAGTCTCTTCAGTAGTTGTCATCATGGCTTTAGGGGACTCTATGTCTCGTCAGGTCAATAAAAATATGACAAAATCTCAGAAAAATATTCAGGTATTTTTCTCACCAATTAAAAGTAAGGACGGTTCCTTTACACAAAAGCAATCTGCACTGACACTATCTGGTAAAGAAGAAGATGTTCACGTAGAACCACCTAAAACACAGGAATCGTGGGTTAAGGAAGCTGCCAAACTAAAAGGCGTAGATGGCTATTATGTGACTAATAGTACAAATGTTACTTTGACCTATAAGGATAAAAAGGTAGAGAGAGCAAGTCTGACAGGTGGAAATATGACTTATATGTCTGCTGTAGAAAATAAAATTATTGCAGGTAGGGATCTGAGAGAACAAGACTACCGAGATTTTGCAAGTGTGATTTTGCTAGATGAAGAACTCGCTAAAAGTCTTTTTGACTCGCCTCAGGCAGCACTCAATCAAATCATTTCAGCCAATGGATATAGCTATCGTGTGATTGGTGTTTACTCTAGTCCTGCTGTTAAAAGTGCTAAGATGTTTGGTGTAGGTGGCTTACCGATTACAACCAATGCTTCTGTAGCAGCTAATTTTAATGTAGAGGAAATTTCTAATATTGTCTTTCGTGTGAATGATACGAGTCTAACTCCGACTTTGGGGCCAGAACTCGCACGCAAGATGACAGAAATTGCAGGAGTACAGCAGGGAGAATATCAGGTTGTAGACGAAACTGCCGCTTTTGCAGAGGTTCAGCAAATCTTTGGTTTTATGACCGCTATTATCAGTGCTATCGCAGGAATCTCTCTCTTTGTGGGAGGGACTGGAGTTATGAATATCATGCTGGTTTCTGTAACGGAGCGTACTCGTGAGATTGGTCTTCGTAAAGCATTGGGAGCTACACGGGCTAATATCTTGGTACAGTTTTTGATTGAGTCCATGATTTTGACCTTATTAGGTGGTCTTATCGGACTTGTTAGTGCAGCAGGCTTGACCGCACTAGCAGGAGCCTTGCTAAAAAATATGATGGAAGGAATAGAAATTGGTGTCTCGCTACCGATTGCTCTCTTTAGCTTGGCTGTTTCGGCCAGCGTTGGGATGATTTTTGGAGTCTTGCCAGCCAATAAAGCGTCTAAGCTTGATCCAATCGAAGCCCTTCGTTATGAATAAGATATAGAACAGAAAAAAACAAGATGGACATTTGTCTGTCTTGTTTTTGTATGGATTTTCCTATCGAAAATCACTAAAAATATG
>CAUVUZ010000106.1:0-3291 GCA_963555095.1 uncultured Streptococcus sp.
ATAGGGAGATTATTATGAAAAAGAAAAGTTTAGGATATTTGTTACAACAAGTTAGGAGGTCTTCTTGTAACTATCTATAGTATACCCGCCCTGTCTTAAACTAATCTTAAAAATCTCCTATGACCAAACACTTTCTAAAATATTGGTTTGTTCACGACCAGGACCTACTGAGAAAGTAGAAATACGAACCCCAACCAACTCGCTCACACGACGAACATAGTTACGCGCATTTTCAGGAAGATCTTCCAAATTACGAACTCCAGTAATGTCTTCTGACCAACCAGGCAATTCCTCGTAGATAGGTTTGCAACGTTTTAATTGCTCAAGACTAGCTGGGTAGTGGTTGATACGTTGGCCATCAAGATCATAGGCCACACAAATTTTCACAGTATCCAAACCGCTCAAAACATCAATAGAATTCAATGAAAGATTGGTAATACCAGATACACGGCGACTATGGCGCATCACAACTGAGTCAAACCAACCCACACGACGTGGACGACCAGTTGTTGTACCATATTCATGACCTACTTCACGAATGCGATCTCCCACTTCATCAAACAATTCAGTTGGGAAAGGTCCATCGCCTACACGACTCGTATAGGCTTTACATACACCTACAACCTTGTCAATCTTACTTGGACCAACACCAGACCCAATTGTCACACCACCAGCGACAGGGTTTGATGAAGTAACAAATGGATAAGTACCTTGGTCAATATCCAACATGACACCTTGTGCACCTTCAAAAAGTACACGTTTACCGTTATCAAGTGCATCGTTCAAGATAACGGATGTATCTGTCACATACTGCTTGATTTGTTGGCCATACTCATAGTACTCTTCAAAAATATCATCAATTGAAATAGGGGTACTGTCATACAATTTTTCAAACAAACGATTCTTTTCCGAAAGATTGCGTTCCAAGCGTTCACGGAAAATATCCTTATCCAAAAGATCTGCAATTCGAATCCCTACACGAGCAGCTTTATCCATGTAGGCTGGGCCAATACCCTTGATAGTAGTCCCGATTTTATTGTCGCCCTTAGCTTCTTCTTGCAAACGGTCTAATTCAATATGATATGGCAAAATGACATGTGCACGATCAGAAATACGCAAGTTGTCAGTTGTCACACCTTCCTCATGAAGATAGCTCAACTCTTTCACAAGAGATTTTGGGTTCACGACCATCCCATTCCCAATAACAGAGATTTTTTCAGGAAAGAAAATTCCAGATGGAATCAAGTGCAACTTAAATTTCTTACCATCAATCACAATCGTGTGACCAGCATTATCACCACCTTGATAACGAGCAATTACCTCTGCATTAGCAGAAAGAAAATCTGTAATTTTCCCTTTACCTTCATCACCCCACTGGGTACCTACAACAACAACTGAAGTCATAATAAAATTCGTCTGAGCTACTAGTAGCTCGTCCTTTCTCATATACATGGCAGGAGTCTCACCTGCAATTATATCTTACAATTTATTATAAGAAAAAAACACTTTTTTATCAAGAAGAAACAGTAGAAAAGATTTGGAATTTCTGTAAATAACAAAATTCAAAACCCTATATTTTAAATAAAATCCTTAAAATCATAAATTCAATGCTCATTATTGTTCGTGATAAATGATATATATGAATATCACTAGTTTAGAGTAGCACCCTCTAGCAAGAATTTATCTAGATACAAGCGATAGGCCGTCTGAAAATGATATAAACAAAACTCTTTATCGCTTTTAATTCTAAATCTTATTAGGTAATAAAGTAAAAAACGAAAATGAAGTGATTCCCACTCAGCAGAACTCTGACATAAAGAAGCATATTCTTGTTCAACTAGTTTCAAAAAGACAAATGCTCGTTCATAAAATTTTTGAAGCATATAAAAAATCCCTTTCTTATTATTAACACTAGTCTAACAGAAAAACGAACTAAAAAAGCTTCAAATCCTATAAAAGAAGAATTTAAAGCTAAACTAACTAAAAATAAAATATAAAGGTAATTATAGATGCCAAAATTAAGTTTTGAATTTTGAGAAGTTTACTTCATTTATAAAATCATAACTACCCGTCTATGAACCGTTCACCAAAAGTTAGACAGAAAAAATCTAACTTTTGGGGTGTTTTTATTATGAAATTAACTTATGATGATAAAGTTCAGATCTATGAACTTAGAAAACAAGGATATAGCTTAGAGAAGCTTTCAAATAAATTTGGGATAAACATTTCTAATCTTAGGTACATGATTAAATTGATTGATCGTTACGGAATAGAGTTCGTCAAAAAAGGAAAAAATCGTTACTATTCTCCTGATTTAAAACGAGAAATGATTAATAAAGTCTTACATGAAGGCTGGACTAAAGATAGAGTTTCTCTTGAATATGGTCTCCCAAGTCGTACGATACTTCTTAACTGGCTAGCACAATACAAGAAAAACGGGTATACTATTGTTGAGAAAACAAGAAGGAGAGTACCTAAAATGGGACGTAAACGGAAGAAAACTTGGGAAGAGATGACTGAACTAGAGCGACTTCAGGAAGAGAATGAACGCTTACGTACTGAGGTGGCCTACCTAAAAAAGTTAAAAGAGTTAGAGGAAAGGGACGAAGCCTTAGAACGAGAAAAGCAGAGACAGTTAGAGAAATGGTTTCAGGAGGATTTCGACTAGATTTACTTCTTGAAACAGCTCGTTTAGCTCGCTCAACTTACTATTATCAGTTGAAGCAACTGGATGGGATTGATAAAGATAAAGAGCTTAAAACCGAAATTCAGGCCATTTATAATGAACATAAAGGCAACTATGGCTATCGTCGAATCACTTTGGAAATGAGGAATCGTGGTTATACGATCAATCATAAAAAGGTTCAACGGCTGATGAAAGTCCTTGGTTTGACGGCTCGTATCCGTCGAAAACGGAAGTATTCTTCCTACCAAGGAGAGATTGGCAAGAAAGCAGAGAATCTCATTCAACGCCAATTTGAAGCATCCAAACCAATGGAAAAGTGCTATACAGATGTGACAGAGTTTGCCATTCCAGCAAGTACTCAAAAGCTTTACTTATAAATCACTTAATCAATTGG
Source organism: uncultured Streptococcus sp. (assembly GCA_963555095.1). GTDB lineage: Bacteria > Bacillota > Bacilli > Lactobacillales > Streptococcaceae > Streptococcus. Next base: position 3,081 of record CAUVUZ010000106.1, read on the forward strand.
AACAAGCTATTGTGGACTACATTGATTACTACAACAACAAACGAATTAAAGTCAAACTAAAAGGACTTAGCCCTGTGCAATACAGAACTAAATCCTTTCAATAATTATTTGTCCAACTTTTGGGGGTCAGTACAAATAGTGTTCTTTTTTTATCTGACTCCGCCAGTAGGACTCGAACCTACGACATCATGATTAACAGTCATGCGCTACT
>CAUVUZ010000107.1:0-3266 GCA_963555095.1 uncultured Streptococcus sp.
TGAAACTATGTTAGACGACTTAAAACAACGATGTCCAGATGAAAAGCAATTACATTCGTGTCCAATAATAGAAACATTAACATGAGAGATTAATTAACGAAAGGAGCTTTTTTATGAATAAATTTAAGGTAAACATTTCAGGAATGACTTGTACGGGTTGTGAAAAACACGTAGAATCAGCACTTGAAAAGATAGGTGCTAAAAATATTGAGTCTAGTTATCGTCGTGGTGAAGCAGTATTTGAACTGCCCGATGATATTGAGGTTGAAAGTGCAATAAAGGCGATTGATGAAGCAAATTACCAAGCCGGAGAAATTGAAGAAGTATCATCACTAGAAAACGTGGCGTTAATTAATGAAGACAATTATGACCTTCTTATTATTGGTTCTGGTGCTGCTGCCTTTTCTTCGGCAATTAAAGCTATAGAATACGGTGCAAAAGTTGGAATGATTGAGCGTGGAACGGTTGGGGGAACCTGTGTGAATATTGGCTGTGTTCCGTCAAAAACTCTTCTTAGGGCAGGGGAAATCAATCATTTATCAAAAGACAATCCGTTTATAGGTTTACAAACATCCGCTGGAGAAGTGGATTTAGCTAGTTTAATCACGCAAAAGGATAAATTGGTGAGCGAACTTCGGAATCAAAAATATATGGATTTAATTGATGAATATAATTTTGATTTAATTAAAGGTGAAGCAAAATTCGTTGATGCTAGTACGGTTGAGGTCAATGGGGCAAAGTTATCTGCAAAACGCTTTTTAATTGCAACAGGTGCATCGCCTTCGTTGCCCCAAATTTCAGGACTTGAAAAAATGGACTATTTAACTAGTACAACACTTCTTGAGTTAAAGAAAATACCAAAACGATTAACTGTAATTGGTTCAGGATACATTGGAATGGAGCTTGGACAACTATTTCATCATTTAGGTTCAGAAATAACGCTTATGCAAAGAAGTGAGCGACTTTTAAAGGAGTATGATCCTGAGATTTCAGAGTCAGTTGAAAAAGCGTTAATTGAACAGGGTATAAACCTTGTCAAAGGGGCAACTTTTGAGCGTGTTGAACAAAGTGGAGAGATAAAAAGGGTTTACGTAACAGTAAATGGCAGTAGAGAAGTCATTGAATCAGATCAGTTACTTGTTGCCACTGGAAGAAAACCAAATACGGATTCTTTAAATTTAAGTGCAGCAGGTGTTGAAACTGGAAAAAATAATGAAATCCTGATCAATGATTTTGGTCAAACAAGTAATGAAAAGATTTATGCAGCAGGAGATGTGACTTTAGGACCACAATTTGTATATGTAGCAGCCTATGAAGGTGGAATTATTACTGATAATGCTATTGGTGGATTAAACAAAAAAATAGATTTATCGGTAGTTCCTGCTGTTACGTTTACGAATCCGACGGTTGCAACGGTTGGTTTAACAGAAGAACAAGCAAAAGAGAAAGGGTATGATGTGAAGACATCTGTATTACCTTTAGATGCTGTTCCAAGAGCAATTGTAAACCGTGAAACAACCGGTGTATTTAAACTAGTAGCAGATGCAGAAACACTAAAAGTATTAGGGGTTCATATTGTATCTGAAAATGCAGGAGATGTCATCTATGCAGCATCATTAGCTGTTAAATTTGGCTTAACGATAGAAGATTTAACAGAAACCCTAGCACCATATTTAACAATGGCTGAAGGGCTAAAATTAGTTGCACTTACGTTCGATAAAGATATTTCGAAATTATCTTGTTGTGCAGGCTAAGGGAACTTTTTTACAACTCCCTATTCAAGTGAACCAGCTAATGCTTTAAGGGATTTTCTAAGTGAATTTGTGGTCACAAAAATAATTTAACACTGATGATTTCGACATCAAATCTATAATTGATACCTTAACACCGCAGAGTAATAAAGGATGAATAATATGTCAGACTTATTATCCCTACCAGACATTAAAACAATAGAACCGCCACAAGAAAATGAAACCGATATGATGTTTAAAGTTGAAGCAGTCGGACCACCTGAACGTTGTCCTGAATGTGGTTTTGACAAGTTGTACAAACACAGTTCAAGAAATCAACTAATTATGGATTTGCCCATTCGTTTAAAGCGAGTGGGCTTACAATTGAACCGTAGACGATACAAGTGTCGTGAATGCGGATCTACCTTCTGGGAACTCCTAATATCTGTAGATGAAAAGCGTAGTATGACCAAAAGGCTTTTAAAGTCCATTCAAGAGCAATCCATGTCTAAGACCTTTGTAGAAGTCGCAGAAAGCGTTGGTGTTGACGAGAAAACCATTAGGAACGTTTTTAAGGACTATGTGGCACTCAAAGAACGTGAATACCAGTTTGAAACTCCTAAGTGGCTTGGGATAGACGAGATACATATTATCCGTAGACCTCGGCTTGTATTGACTAATATTGAACGCAGGACTATTTATGACATCAAGCCTAACCGTAACAAGGAAACAGTCATCCAACGTCTTTCAGAAATCAGTGACAGGACTTACATTGAGTACGTAACAATGGATATGTGGAAGCCCTACAAAGACGCAGTGAACACTATCCTTCCACACGCTAAAGTTGTCGTAGATAAGTTTCATGTAGTTAGAATGGGTAATCAAGCCTTAGATAACGTCAGAAAGTCTTTGAAAGCCCATATGAGCCAAAAAGAAAGACGTACCCTTATGCGTGAAAGGTTTATCCTTCTAAAGCGTAAACACGATCTAAATAAACGTGAATCATTCCTCTTAGATACTTGGTTAGGTAATCTTCCTGCTTTAAAAGAAGCCTATGAACTCAAAGAAGAGTTTTACTGGATATGGGATACTCCTGATCCAGATGAAGGTCATCTTCGTTATAGTCAATGGAGACACCGTTGTATGTCCAGCAACTCTAAAGACGCATATAAAGACCTCGTGAGAGCCGTAGACAACTGGCATGTTGAAATATTCAACTACTTTGATAAAAGGCTCACTAATGCTTATACGGAGTCAATTAACAGCATTATTAGGCAGGTAGAGCGAATGGGTAGAGGTTACTCGTTTGATGCCTTACGAGCCAAAATCCTTTTCAATGAGAAGCTCCATAAAAAGCGTAAGCCACGATTTAATTCAAGTGCTTTCAATAAAGCTATGTTATACGATACTTTCAATTGGTATGAAGTGAATGATCACGACATTACAGACAACTTAGGTGTCGATTTTTCCACACTTATTAAGAATTTGGAGAAGGGTGATTTATAAGCCCTTTTCCACCATAAAATCCGAATACCC
>CAUVUZ010000108.1:0-3262 GCA_963555095.1 uncultured Streptococcus sp.
TCAATCATCGAAGCTTTTGAAAAAGCAAATCCAGATGTAAAAGTGAAATTGGAAACCATTGACTTCAAGTCAGGTCCTGAAAAAATCACAACAGCTATCGAAGCAGGAACAGCGCCAGACGTACTCTTTGACGCGCCAGGACGTATCATCCAATACGGTAAAAATGGTAAATTGGCTGAGTTGAACGACCTCTTCACAGACGAATTCGTCAAAGATGTCAATAATGAAAACATCGTACAAGCAAGTAAGGCTGGAGACAAAGCTTACATGTATCCAATCAGTTCAGCACCATTCTACATGGCTATGAACAAGAAAATGTTGGAAGATGCTGGAGTTGCAAACCTTGTAAAAGAAGGTTGGACAACTGATGACTTTGAAAAAGTTTTGAAAGCGCTTAAAGATAAAGGATATACACCAGGTTCATTGTTCAGTTCTGGTCAAGGGGGAGACCAAGGAACACGTGCCTTCATCGCAAACCTTTATGGCGGTTCTGTAACAGATAAAGATGTAACAAAATATACAACCGACGATCCTAAATTCGTCAAAGGTCTTGAAAAAGCTGCTAGCTGGATCAAGGATGGTCTATTGAACAATGGTTCACAATTTGACGGTGGAGCAGACATCCAAAACTTTGCTAACGGTCAAACTTCATACACAATCCTTTGGGCTCCAGCTCAAAATGGTATCCAAGCGAAGCTCTTAGAAGCAAGTAAAGTAGACGTGGTAGAAGTACCATTCCCATCAGATTCTGGTAAACCATCTCTTGAATACCTTGTAAACGGATTTGCAGTATTCAACAACAAAGACGATAAGAAAATCGCTGCTGCTAAGAAATTCGTTCAATTCATCGCAGATGACAAAGAATGGGGTCCTAAAGACGTAGTTCGTACAGGTGCTTTCCCAGTTCGTACTTCATTTGGCAAACTTTATGATGACAAACGTATGGAAACAATCAGCAGCTGGACTAAATACTACTCACCATACTATAACACTATCGATGGATTTGCTGAAATGAGAACACTTTGGTTCCCAATGTTGCAATCTGTATCAAATGGTGACGAAAAACCAGCGGATGCTTTGAAAGCCTTCACTGAAAAAGCTAACGAAACAATCAAAAAAGCTACAAAACAATAAGCACTAAGTCAGATTGATTCCCCCCTTTTCCCTGTGCACTATGGTGTAAGAAAAGGGGGACTTTTGTTTGAAATGGTAGGAACTGTCACGAAATTAAAATGAAGTTCTTACATAAGCGAATCTTAAAAAATTTCATTTTGATTTTAAAACAGTTCAAGAAAATCAAAAACTATTCTATTTGAAAGAGAGGTGCCGACTGTGAAAGTCAATAAAATTCGTATGCGGGAAACAGTGATTTCCTATGCTTTCCTAGCACCAGTATTGTTCTTCTTTGTGATCTTTGTCTTGGCTCCTATGATTATGGGATTCATTACAAGTTTCTTTAACTACTCCATGACCAGCTTTGAGTTTGTTGGTTTGGATAACTACATTCGCATGTTTAAAGACCCTGTCTTTACCAAGTCTTTGATCAATACCGTTATCCTGGTTATTGGATCTGTTCCGATTGTAGTTCTCTTCTCGCTCTTTGTAGCATCTCAAACCTATCATCAAAATGCCATTGCCCGTTCTTTCTATCGTTTCGTCTTCTTCCTTCCTGTAGTTACAGGTAGTGTTGCCGTAACGGTTGTATGGAAATGGATCTATGACCCCCTATCAGGGATTCTAAACTTTGTCCTTAAGTCAAGCCATATCATCAGCCAAAACATTTCTTGGCTGGGTGATAAAAACTGGGCTTTGCTAGCGATTATGATCATCCTTTTGACAACATCTGTTGGTCAACCGATTATCCTTTATATCGCTGCAATGGGGAATATTGACAACTCACTTGTTGAAGCGGCGCGTGTTGACGGTGCGACTGAGTTTCAAGTGTTCTGGAAGATCAAATGGCCTAGCCTTCTTCCAACAACCCTTTACATCGCGATCATTACGACTATCAACTCATTCCAATGTTTCGCTTTGATTCAGTTGTTGACTTCTGGTGGTCCAAACTACTCAACAAGTACCTTGATGTACTACCTTTACGAAAAAGCCTTCCAATTGACAGAGTACGGCTATGCGAATACTATCGGTGTCTTCTTGGCAGTGATGATTGCCATTGTCAGCTTTGCTCAATTCAAGATCCTCGGAAACGACGTAGAATACTAAAGAAAGGAGACAGTTATGCAACCTACACAAAAGAAACCCTTAACAGCTTTCACTGTTATTTCAACGATTATCTTGCTCTTGTTGACCGTACTGTTCATCTTTCCATTCTACTGGATCTTGACAGGGGCCTTCAAATCACAACCTGATACCATTATGATTCCGCCACAGTGGTTCCCTAAAATGCCAACCATGGAAAACTTTCAACAACTCATGGTGCAAAACCCTGCTATGCAGTGGATGTGGAACTCTGTATTTATCTCACTGGTAACCATGTTCCTAGTGTGTGCAACCTCTTCTCTAGCAGGCTATGTCTTGGCTAAAAAACGTTTCTATGGTCAACGTATCCTCTTTGCAGTCTTTATCGCTGCCATGGCACTTCCAAAACAAGTTGTCCTTGTACCATTGGTACGTATCGTTAACTTCATGGGAATTCACGATACTCTTTGGGCAGTTATCTTGCCTTTGATTGGATGGCCATTTGGGGTCTTCCTCATGAAACAATTTAGTGAAAACATCCCGACAGAATTGCTTGAATCAGCTAAAATCGACGGATGTGGTGAGATTCGTACCTTCTGGAGCGTAGCCTTCCCTATCGTGAAACCAGGATTTGCAGCCCTTGCAATCTTTACCTTCATCAATACTTGGAACGACTACTTTATGCAGTTGGTTATGTTGACTTCACGTCAAAACTTGACCATCTCACTCGGGGTTGCGACCATGCAGGCCGAAATGGCAACCAACTACGGTTTGATCATGGCGGGTGCAGCCCTTGCAGCAGTGCCAATCGTAACCGTCTTCCTTGTCTTCCAAAAATCCTTCACTCAAGGTATCACTATGGGAGCGGTTAAAGGTTAATATTCTGCGAAAATCGAATTTAAACTACGTCAGCGTTACCTTGCCATACTTAAGTTTTGCCAGCGGTTAGCTTCCTAGTTTGTTCTTCGATTTTCATTGAGTATAAGAGAATACAGAGTTATAAGTGTCTACAAAATGGAGAGTATGCAGTTACTTCGTGAAGTTTTGTCAGACACTTATAAACTTA
>CAUVUZ010000109.1:0-3230 GCA_963555095.1 uncultured Streptococcus sp.
CATTTACCGTCACTCGCCCCTTCTCTTGCAAATATTCTTTAATTTTATCTTTCATGTTTTCTTTCTAGATTTTTATAATTTTTTTTGAGTGATAACTTTAGTAAACATCATTCAAAATAAAAATAGGCTAAGACCTAGTCTCGCCCATTTCTTATCTACTTGATAATACCGTCAATGCTAAGGCAATGGCTAGCCAGAAAAAGACTAAAATACCTGTCAAACGTTGCATCACGGCTTCAAAACCACGCGCTTTACTACGTTCAAACAAATCACCTGAGCTGGCATCAAATACATTGCTGGATTGGTTTTTAGTTGGTTGCATGAAAATCGCAATCACAATCACAACAGATAATACTAATAAAATGGTTAATAATAGGTTGTACATATCAAACTCCTTAAAATCCCTATTATTTTACCATAAATTCTACTTAGATTCAAGATGTAGGGTTACTTTTCTTTCCTTGGGACAATACTTTAAAACCTCAATCTTGTCTGGATGGGTTTTGGAGTTTTTACTGGTTAGGTAATTAATACTGCCACAAGAGGAGCATTTGAGATTGATTTTTACTCGCACTAGATTTCCTTTACTTTTAATAATGATCTAAATTGAACTAAGTTAAATAAACAACTGAAAGCCACACAGGCTGCTGTCGCATAAAAAACAGAGTGGTAGCCAAATTGCCCTGCTACTGCTGAACCAGTCATGGGACCAACAACACCCCCAAGGTAGAAAAAGACTTGGTTAAAGGCAAAAATTCTTGAAATACCTGATTTTGGAGTCATTTTGCTGAGGAGGGCATTGACCCCCGGTATCAGAGCGCCCGTTCCCAAACCAAAGAGAAAACGATACAAACCAAGCTGAAGAGGGCTGGTCGCATGGGCACAAAGAAGGTAAATGATGACTGAATAAACCTGCGCTGTAACTAAAAGTCTATGATTTCCCACCTTATCTCCTAGTTTTCCCATCACTCCAGCACTCATCATGCTAGAAAATCCCATACTCGATACTATCAAACCTGATACAAAGAGGAGATTTTCAGTCTGCCCTAAGTCCCGCACATAGAGAGCCAGGATAGGACCAATTGATTGAGCTGAAAATTGAATGACAAAGCTGGTTAAAAACAAATTAATCAAAAGATGAGAGTGTTTAATAGAACTAAACAACTCTTTTGTTGGTATTGCCTTCTCCTTAGCCACTGGTCGAAAATCTTCCTTGATAAAGAAAATCGTTAGGATTGCAGCTAAAAATAGGAAAGCACCCACCAATAAAAAGACATTGCGAATACCAAAAATTTCAGCAATCAAGCCACCTACAAAGGGGCCGGTTAGGGTTCCAGCTACTACTCCAGTTGATAAAGTCCCCAAAGCATAGCCAGACCTATCCTTAGGAACTTGACTGGCTATTAAAGCTGTCGCATTCGGTACGAAACCTGTAAATACGCCATTTAGTAATCTAAGAAAGATTAACCAATAGATATTCGGCACGAAGGCCAAGCCTCCCATTGTAATGGTCATAGCAAGTCCAGCTCGAATCATCATGGGTTTACGACCGTACTTGTCAGCAAGAATACCCCAGATCGGAGAAATCAAAGCTGCTGAAACAGCCGAAACTGAGATGGCTAATCCAGCATAGAAAGCAACTTGGTCACTCTCGATTCCCAACTGCTCTACAAAGATAGGCATAAAAGGAACGACCAAGGAAATACTGGCTCCCGTTAGAAAACTACCGAACCAGGCGACACGAAGATTATCTTTCCAACTAATCTCTTGCACAGCTATCGCCTCCTTCAAGTAACTTCACTACTTGCCCCACAAGCTGGTCACGACTGCCATTATTATCTAATATATGACTCGCCAATTTTTTCTTTTCTTCTGAAGACCACTGGACTGCCAGACGGGACTCAGCTACTTCCTTAGAAAGATGATCCCGTTTCATGAAACGTTCTAATTGGATATCATGGTCCACATAGACCAGCCACGTTTCATCAAACCAGTTGGCATAGTTCTGCTCAAAAAGCAGAGGAATATCCATGAAAAAAATCGCTTCTGTCTGAGCTAATTGGTCTCTTAATGTAGCTAGTTCCTCACGGATAATCTCTCCTTGGATTTGCTTAGACCATTCTCGTTCTTCAGGATTTGAAAAAATAAGACTAGCTAGGAGAGGGCGATTGAGTTCTCCATTTTCTAAGATAATTTCCTGTCCAAAATGCTGAACTAAGACCTGATATAGACGCCCACCATGTCTTTGTAGCTGGTGGACAAGTCGGTCAGCATCTACCACTTGAAAGCCTTGCTCTCTTAGGAAATTTGTCACAGTTGACTTCCCAGAGGCAATTCCTCCTGTGATTCCAATGATTTTTCCCATCAGTCCCTCCTTTGACACTGAGGACAAAAATGAGTTCCACGTCCACCAAGCTGGATTTTCTCAATGATGGTACCACAGCGTGAACATGCTTGACCAGTCCTATCATAGACCTGATGAAAATCCTGCATGGTTCCATCTTCCCCAAAGGCATTTGTATAAGTTCGAATGGTAGAGCCGCCCTTTTCAACAGCCTGTCCCAAAACAGCAATGGTCTGGTCATGAATAGCTGACGCTTCTTCTGCTGTTAAACTCTGAGAAGGACGGGCCGGATGGATCTGAGCTCGCCAGAGAACCTCATCCACATAGATATTACCTAGACCAGCTACCAAGGTTTGGTCTAGGAGGTGGGATTTGATAGGCTTTTTAGACTTGGATAGGGCAGCTTGAAAGACCTGCAAATCAAAATCCTGCTCTCTTGGCTCAGGGCCTAGTTTTTTAGAAACAAAGTAAGCTTCCAATAGGTCGGGTGCCAGCAGTTCCATAGTACCAAACTTGCGCACGTCCTCATATACAAGAGTGCCGCCATCCTCAAAATGAATCAAAACATGGGCATGCTTGCGTTCAGGAACCTGGTCTGGATAGTAAAAATACTTGCCCTCCATTCGCAGATGGGAAATCAAGACCTTGTTTGTCAGGTAAAAAAGTAAATATTTTCCACGGCGCCCCATGGACTCAACAATCTGACCAGGCAATTCCTTTTGAAACTCATCCAAATCTGTCTTGATCATCTTAGGATAAGCAATCTCTATACTAGAAATCTTCTTTCCCAAAATCAATTTTTCTAATCCACGACGAACGGTTTCAACCTCTGGTAATTCAGGCATAAATCCTCCTTCTGTAAAAACAAGAAGCAGGCATGAGCCCA
>CAUVUZ010000110.1:0-3204 GCA_963555095.1 uncultured Streptococcus sp.
CAGCTAAAAATCCAGCTCTCCCACCAGTAGAGAAATTGGGCAAAGGCCTTTACTTCTACGAAGTAGACTTGGCAGGCACCCAAGGAAAATCAGATAAAGAGCTGCTTGACCTCTTGAAACAAAATGGAACTCAAAGTTATAAGGCAACCATCAAGGTGTACGGTGCAAAAGACGGCAAGCCTGACTTAACTAATCTGGTAGCGACTAAAGATTTGACTGTTAATTTGAATGGTTTGACCACCCCAGCTGAAGTGCAAAAAAGTGTAGCTGATAACACCAAAGATACAGTAGATGTCCCAGCTACTTACTTGGACAAAGCCAACTTCCCAGGTCCATTCACAGCCGGTGTCAACCAAGTTATTCCATACGAAGCTTTTGGTGGAGATGGTATGTTGACTCGCCTCTTGTTAAAAGCTTCAGACAAAGCCCCATGGTCAGACAACGGAACAGCTAAAAATCCTGCTCTATTGCCACTTGAAGGCTTGGTTAAAGGCCAATATTTCTACGAAGTGGATTTGAATGGCAATACGGTTGGCAAAGATGGTCAGGCCTTGCTGGAGCAACTTCGAGCTAACGGAACACATACATACCTAGCTACTGTTAAAGTTTATGGCGCTAAAGACGGCAAACCTGATTTGACCAATCTGATTGCTACTCGTCAAGTAACGATTCAGCTTCATGGAAAAGAAATGGCGACAATACCATCTCAACAAGGTCAGATGAATACGAAGCCTTCTGAAACAGGCTCTACAGGTACGACTGAGGGTATGATGGGTACAAATCACCATATGTCAGATATGAAGGTCGATCAACCAGCTTCTAGCCCAATGGCTAATATGATGAAAAAAGATGATAAAGCGATGTTACCAAATACTGGGGAAGCTAAAACAGCTACAGCTGGCCTTGGTATCTTTGGTCTAGCCTTGGCAGGGCTTGTTGGACTTTTGGGTTTGACAACCAAACGAGAAGATTAAGATTCAAATCACTTAAACATTAGAGAAAATAGTGTTATACTAAAGCAAGTATAACACTGTTTTTATCGAAGGAGTGTCAGATGAAAAAAACAATTTTGCTGGTTGATGATGAGATAGATATTCTAGATATTCAAAACCGCTATCTTATACAGGCAGGTTACGACGTTTTGGTCGCCCATGATGGCAAGGAGGGATTAGAGCTTTTCAGAAAAAAATCTATCGACCTCATTATCACAGATATCATGATGCCCAATATGGACGGTTATGATTTTATCAGTGAAGTTCAGTATATCGCTCCGGATCAACCCTTCCTCTTTACAACTGCTAAGACAAGCGAACAGGATAAAATTTATGGCTTAAGCTTGGGGGCAGATGATTTTATAGTCAAGCCCTTTAGCCCACGCGAATTGGTTTTAAGAGTGAATAATATCTTGCGTCGCCTTAGCCGTGGAGGAGAGACAGAACAGATCGAGTTTGGTGACTTGGTAATCAACCATGTGACTCATGAGGTTCGCATTGGGGAGCAACCTTTGGAATTGACAGTAAAATCCTTTGAACTTCTATGGATATTAGCCAGCAATCCTGAGAGAGTCTTTTCAAAGACGGAACTTTACGAGAAGGTATGGCAAGAGGACTATGTGGATGATACCAATACACTCAATGTTCATATCCATGCTTTGAGGCAAGAGTTGACCAAGTATACAAATTCAAATGCTCCTGCTATCAAAACTGTTTGGGGTTTGGGCTATAAGATGGAAAGACCAAGAGGTAGAAAATGAAATTAAAAAACTATATTTTAGTGGGGTATCTAGTGTCAACTCTACTAACGATTTTGGTCGTTTTCTGGGCAGTCCAACGAATGTTGATCGAGAAAAGTGAAGTTTACTTTCTAGTTGGAATGACCTTGATTGCTAGTTTCATTGGCGCCGCAGTGAGCATCTTTCTTTTGTCGCCAGTGTTCTCTTCTCTGAAACATTTGAAAAAACAAGCTCAGGATATAGCGAGCAAGGATTTCAGCACAGAAATTGAAACCAAAGGCCCATTAGAATTTCAAGAGCTGGGCCAGGCTTTTAATGACATGTCCCACAATTTGCAGGCTACCTTTCAATCACTTGATGAGAGCGAGCAAGAAAAGAGAATGATGATTGCGCAGCTCTCTCACGATATTAAAACTCCCATTACCTCCATTCAGGTTACTGTGGAGGGAATTCTAGATGGAGTGATTAAGGAAGAGGAACGGCTCCACTACTTAACCACGATTGGTCGGCAAACTGAGCGTCTAAACAAGCTAGTGGAGGAATTGGATGTTTTGACTCTTAATACACAACCTCAAGAAACTGCTGATGAGGAAGTCGAAGAGGTCTTTTTAGATCAGCTGTTGATTGAGTCAATGAGTGAATTCCAACTCCAGATTGAACAAGAGGAGCGGGATGTTTACATTCAGGTATCACCTGAGTCAGCGAAAATCAAGAGCCATTCTGACAAACTTTCTCGTATTCTGGTCAATTTGTTAAACAATGCCTTTAAATATTCAGAACCAGGAACCAGAGTCGAGGTTCTTGCCCAATTAACAGAACAAGAGCTGAGAATCAGTGTGAAAGACGAGGGCCAGGGGATCCTTCCTGAGGATTTGGAAAAGATTTTTAAACGACTTTATCGTGTAGAAACTTCGCGCAATATGAAGACAGGTGGGCATGGCTTAGGTCTTGCGATTGCACGAGAATTAGCCCATCAGCTTGGTGGCGAAATCACAGCAGAAAGTCAGTATGGCTTAGGAAGCAAGTTTACATTCAGCCTCAATTTGAAATAAAGCCGTAAAATCCCTTTACAAATCTAGCTTTTCATGGTACAATAGCCTTTGTGTGAAATAGCAGCAGGAAAGCATGAAGCTCGTCAACAGGTGTCTTATGACAAGTAACCTTGGCTGTTTAGGCGAAGGGCATCTGCACGAATCAGGGCTTTCTAAGTGACTATTTCCACCGAAATATTATTTATATCAGGAGGACATACACATGTCACGTTATACAGGACCATCTTGGAAACAAGCTCGTCGCCTTGGCCTTTCACTTACAGGTACAGGTAAAGAATTGGCACGTCGTAACTACGTACCAGGACAACACGGACCAAACAACCGTTCTAAATTGTCAGAATACGGTTTGCAATTGGCTGAAAAACAAAAACTTCGTTTCACTTACGGTGTAGGTGAAAAACAATTCCGTAACTTGTTCGT
>CAUVUZ010000111.1:0-3177 GCA_963555095.1 uncultured Streptococcus sp.
CCGAAAGCCTGCCTATCGAAATCGTCGCAGGTCTGAAACAAATCGAGGGTATCGAGGACGTCAAGGTTGAAGTTACCTGGTCTCCCGCTTGGAAGATTACACGAATCAGTCGCTACGGACGCATTGCCCTTGGACTGCCACCTCGTTAATACTCTTCAAAAATCTCTTCAAACCACGTCAGCTTTATCTCCAACCTCAAAGCTGTGCTTTGAGCAACCTGCGCCTAGCTTTCTAGTTTGCTCTTTGATTTTTATTGAGTATAAGCAGGCAAATCACTTTTGAAGATGAAAAGAAGCAAGCCGAAGATGGCTTGCTTTTTATTATTTATTTTTACCTGACTTGTCCATATTCCAGAAGTCTGTCACGGCTCCGCGAGAAGCGGATGATACGATGTGGGCATATTTACCAAGGACACCACGGCTGTAAAGTGGTGGCAAGGTTGTTTCTGCCTTACGTTTTTCAAGTTCTTCTTCGGATACGGCCATGGAAATTTCTTTGGTATCTTGGTCAACCGTAACGATATCGCCTGTACGGAGGTAGGCAATTGGTCCACCATCCTGAGCTTCAGGGGCGATATGTCCGACAACCAGACCATAAGTACCACCAGAGAAGCGGCCATCCGTCAAGAGGGCAACCTTGTCTCCTTGACCTTTACCAACGATCATAGATGAAAGGGACAGCATCTCAGGCATACCAGGACCACCCTTAGGTCCAACGAAACGAACAACGACAACATCGCCATCAACGATTTCGTCTGTCAGAACGGCCTGAATAGCATCTTCTTCTGAGTCAAAGACCTTAGCTGGTCCAACGTGACGACGCACTTTCACACCTGATACCTTGGCAACTGCTCCATCAGGGGCAAGGTTCCCGTTCAAGATAATCAATGGTCCGTCTGCACGTTTTGGATTTTCAAGTGGCATGATGACTTTTTGACCTGGAGTGAGGTCTGCAAAGTCAGCCAAGTTTTCAGCGACTGTCTTACCAGTACATGTGATGCGGTCGCCATGAAGGAAGCCATTTGCCAGCAAGTACTTCATAACCGCAGGTACTCCACCGACTTCGTAGAGGTCTTGGAAGACATACTGACCAGATGGTTTCAAGTCGGCCAAGTGAGGAACGCGTTCTTGGATCGTATTGAAGTCCTCAAGTGACAAATCAACATTAGCCGCATGGGCAATGGCAAGCAAGTGAAGAGTGGCATTTGTAGAACCACCGAGAGCCATCGTTACAGTGATGGCATCTTCAAAGGCTTCACGAGTCAAGATATCTGATGGTTTGAGACCAAGCTCCAGCATCTTGACAACGGCTCGTCCTGCTGCTTCGATATCTTCTTTCTTGTCAGCTGATTCAGCTGGGTGAGATGAAGATCCTGGCAAACTCATACCGAGAACTTCGATTGCAGTAGCCATGGTGTTAGCTGTATACATACCACCACAGCCACCAGGGCCCGGACAGGCATTACATTCAAGACGTTTCACGTCCTCAGCTGTCATGTCACCGTGGTTCCATTTTCCGATACCCTCAAAGACAGAAACCAAGTCAATGTCTTTGCCATCAAGATTACCCGGTGCAATAGTCCCACCATAGGCGAAAATAGCTGGGATATCCATATTAGCAATGGCAATCATAGAACCAGGCATGTTCTTGTCGCAGCCACCGATGGCGACAAAGGCATCCACGTTGTGGCCCCCCATAGCCGCTTCGATAGAATCCGCAATAATATCACGAGACGTTAGAGAGAAGCGCATACCAGGCGTTCCCATGGCAATTCCGTCCGCTACGGTAATGGTTCCAAACTGAACAGGCCAAGCACCTGCAGATTTGACACCTTCTTTCGCCAATTTCCCAAAATCATGCAAGTGGATGTTACATGGTGTATTTTCCGCCCAAGTCGAAATCACTCCCACAATCGGTGTTTCAAAATCCTTATCTGTCATACCAGTCGCACGAAGCATAGCACGGTTTGGTGATTTAACCATGCTGTCATAAATGCTACTGCGGTGACGTTTATCTAATTCTGTCATCTTATCCCTCCCGTTTCAGTTTTTACCATTATAGCACAATTTCCGCATGAAGAACAGAATAAAATTCTTGAATTTTCAGAAAATTCTATACAGTAATATTTTCTTTAAAAATGTTACATTTATTTCTTGACTTTATAAATTAAAGTGATATCATTTAGATATCAAGAATAGGAGGTCATCCTCATGACTGAAAAAACTTTACATTCAAAACCAAATGGTGTATTCGCATTGATTCTCATTGAGTTGACACTCGTACTTGGTATCTTTATATTTATAATGGGTGCTGGTTCGGAAAATATTTTTGGAATTATTATCGGTCTTTTATTAATCTTAATTTCAGTTCTAGCTCATGCTGGTTTAAAAGTTGTCAAACCTCAGGAAGCTCTGGTTTTGACCCTCTTTGGTAATTATACAGGTACCATCAAAGAACCTGGTTTTTACTTTGTCAATCCTTTTAGCATAGCAGTCAACACTGCAAACCACACTCGACTTGGTCAAAGTGGTGATGTTAGCACAAAATCTCCTTTTTCAGGGATGAAATCATCAAATGGCAATGATGTAAACCTTGAAATTGGCAAGAAACAGATTTCTCTCAAAGTTATGACTTTGAGCAATTCTCGCCAAAAAATCAATGATTGTCTAGGAAATCCTGTGGAAATCGGAATTGCGGTAACTTGGAGAGTTGTCGATACCGCTAAGGCAGTCTTCAACGTTGACAACTACAAGGAATATCTCTCTTTGCAGTGTGATAGCGCCCTTCGTAATATTGTCCGCATCTATCCTTACGATGTGTCTCCTAATGTAGATACCACAGGGGATGGACAAGCAGATGAAGGAAGTCTCCGTGGCTCTAGCGAAATTGTAGCTAACCGTATTCGTGAAGAAATCCAAAGTCGCGTAGAAGATGCTGGCTTGGAAATCCTTGAAGCACGTATCACTTATCTAGCTTATGCACCAGAAATTGCAGCTGTTATGCTTCAACGCCAACAAGCATCTGCCATTATTGATGCCCGTAAGATGATTGTAGACGGCGCTGTGGGTATGGTTGAAATGGCACTAGAACGTCTCAATGAAGGAGAGTTGGTAGAACTTGACGAAGAACGAAAAGCTGCCATGGTTTCAAATCTCCTAGTCGTTCTCTGTGGCAATC
>CAUVUZ010000112.1:0-3174 GCA_963555095.1 uncultured Streptococcus sp.
CTAAATACAACCAATTGCTTCGTATCGAAGACCAACTTGGTGAAGTAGCTGAATACCGTGGATTGAAATCATTCTACAACTTGAAAAAATAAAATAGTTCAGTGAACTATTTTATCCCGAACCTTGAAATTCAAAAGTTCGGCTCTTGATGAACAAGGTTTCTAGCCCTTCGGATTTTATCCGAAGGGCTTTTTGTATGCAAAGGTAAAAAATGGGAAATAGTTTATGGTATAATAGACAAAAACACTTGTATTAGAAAGCAATTATGTCTAAAGAAATTGATATTGAGTATTACCACCAGCTAGCCTTGCAAAAGCAGAAGGAGCACCGCAAAGTTTTAGCCAATCTAAAGAATAAACCTCCTAAAAACTTAGATAAGATTGCCCAGCAGATTCATGAAGAAGTCTTTGCTGAAATTGATTGTACTGTCTGCGCTAACTGTTGCAAGACATTGGGACCCGACTTTAAAGAAGCCGATATTACCCGTATTGCTAAGTATTTTAAGATGAAATTACCAGCTTTTGAAGCAGAGTTTTTACAGGTGGACGAAGACGGTGACAAGGTTTTTAAATCTATGCCTTGCCCCTTCCTAGGAGGGGACAATCTCTGTTCTATCTATGATGTTCGTCCAAAGGCCTGCCGGGAATTTCCCCATACAGACCGTAAGAAGATTTATCAAATTAATCATCTGACAATCAGAAATACTTTGACCTGCCCAGCAGCCTATCTCTTTGTTGAGAAATTAAAGGATAAGTTATAGAAATTTACACCTTTAGATCTTGTACAAAGATTCTAGGGCGGAAGTATCTGATATCTGATAGACTATAGATAGAATTGAACACGGCCTAAAAGCTATGCGAAAAAGACAAAATTTCCTAGTACCAGAAGCTCTAGCGTCAATTTTCCTATTTTCACTTTGCTTTTAACGTCCTTTGTATCTTATGGAGGTAAGAAAAAAAGAATATGATGCATCAATTCAATCAAACAATGGATTATTTGGAGCAGCAACTGACTGAAGAAGTGGATATGAAAAAATTTCAGCAGTTATCGGGCTATTCTTACCCTCTCTTTAGCAGGCTATTTTCTATCCTAGCAGATATGACATTAGCAGAATACTTGCGCAATCGCAGGCTGTCAGAGGCTGTGATGGATTTGCGGGAAAGCTCTGAGAAAGTCATTGACATAGCGATGAAATACGGCTATGAGTCTGCGGATGCCTTCAGCGCAGCCTTCAAGAAATTCCATGGTGCGACTCCCTCAGAAGTTCGAAATGGAAAACCTTATCGGGTCTTTCCTAGACTTCAATTATCCTTAAAGATTACAGGAGGAAAGAACATGGATATCAAGATTCAAAAGAAACCTGCTTTTACTGTAGCAGGCGTCCTATTGGAAGCTATCGATAATAGCCAGTGCCCATCTGCTTGGGAGCGGCTCTATGCAAATCACAGCTTTGAAAGCTTAGAAAGTATGGGCAGTGGCCAATCCTTTGGCCTCTGCTCGGATGTCAAAGAGGGTGAAATCATTAACTACATGGCGGCTTATGATGTGACGGATAAAGCTAAAGCAGAAGAACTAGATCTGTCCATCAAAGATATACCAGCAGCTGAATATGCTGTCGTCCCAGTCAAAGGTCCTATACCAGCTAGCATTCACAATGCTTGGAAGTATGTTTTGGAGGTCTTTTTCCCAGAAACTGGCTATCGCCACTCAGGCTCACCAGACTTTGAAGTCTATACCGAAGGAGATATGTCGTCACCAGACTATCAAATGGAACTCTGGATACCAGTGATCAAGGGCTAGAACATTTTCTGATTTTTTATAAAGATGCAAATCAAACTCTGTAGAAGATATCTTTTACAGAGTTTTTTATTGTTGACATTCATGTCCGTAAATTAAACATACCATATTTTTTGTTTGGATCTTATGGGGCATGAGAATAGTTTTCTCGGTATAATAGTCCCATAGAAGATAAGGAGGCATGAATATGCAGATGTATTTTGGAGATATGTCACTTTGCTATAGCTATTCATTGGCAATGGCACTGGATTCCTATGGGTATGACTTTAAAGCAGATTTTTTAGAGGCAATTATGGTGATGGGAAATGGCGCTAGTATCGTAAAGGAAGATGAGGAGCACCCTCTAGTATTCTTTGATAATGGAATGCCAGATCTTTCTATTTCTCATTCTTTAAAAATACTTGGATTTGACTATGAGGACTTCTATCTAAAAGATGGATAGGAAGTAGATTTGGAAGAGGTTAAAGGAAAGTTTGAAACATTTCTGTCCAATGGATCTGTCGTACTGGGACCTCTTGATATGGGCCATCTGACTTACAATCCCAATCACACAATACTTTATGGTGTGGATCATTTTGTAACCGTGTATGGCATTGATGGTCAGTATCTCTATTTGCATGATCCAGCTGGTTTTGCCTGTATGAAGGTTGCTTTTAATGACATTTTAGAAGCTTGGAAGGCGGAGGCTATTGACTATAAGCGTGGAGCCTACTCCATATGGGGAAATTTTAAGAAGGTCAAGAGTCCTAGTCACACTGAAATCTATCAGGAAACAGCAAGGATTATGAAGAACCGATATCTGGATGGTCAAAGTGGTGTATTGGAATGTTATGCAAAAGCAGTTTCTGAAAACGCCTTAAATACGGAGCAAAAACAATTGCATCAGTATTTCAGTTTTAAACTTGCTGCTGTTAGAAATCTCTATCTCAGTCAATTTTTAAAAGACCATGATCCGAAAGGGGCAAGATTAAAAGAGGAATTGGCTACTCTATTTGGCCAAGCCCACCTTTCATGTTTAAAAGAAGATTACCAAGAGCTAGCCCACTTGCTCTATCAGATGGCTGAAGTGGATGGTCGCTTTAGAGATTTATATGTAAACTAGTGACTATAAGCATAAAAAAACTAGTTAGTAAAAGCAGTTTTTCGTAACATGAAGAACTACTTTTTGATTATGGTTATGGTATAATGAAGTAAGAAAATAGCTTATTCTACTTAAAAATGAAGGGAGAACTCCTATGCCTAGACCAAGAACAAAAGAGGAGCTAGTGCTAGCCTCTAAGGAAAACTATGAAAAGCTCAATCACTTTATCTCTAAATTAAGCGAAGAGGAGCTACAGACTCCTTTTGATTTTTCAAAAGACCAAAAGAAAAAAGAAG
>CAUVUZ010000113.1:0-3163 GCA_963555095.1 uncultured Streptococcus sp.
TTGAGGAAGTACCAAGGGAGTAGTTGTAGGTCGAGGACAAAGCGCTGGAATTTGTAACCCTTCATCAAGAAACGGCTAGTTTTAAGGATTTGGCTTGGTTTAGCTTGTCCTAAATCCAGAGTGTCGCAGAGGAGGAATTCTACCTGCGAGTAAGCATAATGTTGCGGTACGTAGAGGAGATTGCCCACAATCATCAAGATGAGGCTCGCGAAAAAGTAGAGGCCAAAGGCCATAAGGAATTGCTCGGTTTCAACGGATGAGAGGTCTAGTTTTGGAAATTCAGGATGTAGGGCGACAAATCTCCGAGCCAAGAGATTGCTATAAAAGAGAAAATAAACGCCTACTAAGTTTGGAATGCTCCATAAAAAGAGGTAGAAACGTTTGAGGAGCAGAGTTAGGAAGGTTTGCGAGAAGCGCTCTTCAGCAAAGAGGGCCAGGCTTGATTTTACTGAGAGTTCTGTATCAGGATCCTTGAGGAGTCGGAGTGTCGCAAAAGCAGCACCTGCTAGAAAAATCGTGCTTATAAAAGAAACCACTAGCGGAAAGAGATAGGCTTGGAGCACTTGTGCCAGCATGCTGAAAAAGGATTGCTCTAAAACACTTTCTTGGAGACGAGCCAAGGGGTTGAGAAAGCCTGATAAGATGACCAGTATGCTAGGTAAGAGATAGACGAGAAAGAGGCGGGGATTCTCAGCCTGAAATTGCCTAGTCTGCAGACGAATAGTTTTTAAATCAATTTTTTGGTATTTCATTCTTTCATTATACCATAGTTCGTGACAGTTCCAGCTTTTTTTGATAAAATCATACGGTATGCCCTTGGGCACAAAGTATGAACTGGGACTGTTTTTCCCAGCTTCGGAGGTAAAAAATGTCAGATTCACCAATCAAATACCGTTTGATTAAGAAAGAAAAACACACGGGAGCTCGTCTGGGAGAAATCATCACCCCGCACGGTACTTTTCCAACGCCTATGTTTATGCCAGTTGGGACCCAAGCTACTGTAAAAACCCAGTCACCAGAAGAGTTGAAGGAGATGGGATCAGGAATTATCCTCTCTAATACCTATCATCTATGGCTTCGTCCTGGAGATGAACTCATCGCACGCGCAGGTGGTCTCCACAAGTTCATGAATTGGGACCAGCCAATCTTGACGGATAGTGGCGGTTTCCAGGTCTATTCCCTAGCAGATAGCCGAAATATCACAGAAGAAGGAGTAACCTTTAAAAACCATCTCAATGGTTCCAAGATGTTCCTATCGCCAGAAAAGGCTATTTCTATTCAGAATAATCTAGGCTCAGACATCATGATGTCCTTTGATGAATGTCCTCAGTTTTACCAACCTTACGACTACGTTAAGAAATCAATCGAACGTACCAGTCGTTGGGCTGAGCGTGGTTTGAAGGCTCATCGTCGTCCGCATGACCAAGGTTTGTTTGGAATTGTACAGGGGGCAGGCTTTGAAGATCTTCGCCGTCAGTCAGCTCACGACCTTGTCAGCATGGATTTCCCAGGCTACTCTATCGGTGGTTTGGCAGTGGGAGAAACGCACGAGGAAATGAATGCAGTCTTGGATTTCACAACCCAACTTCTCCCAGAAAACAAACCTCGCTATTTGATGGGTGTGGGAGCGCCAGATAGCTTGATTGATGGGGTCATTCGTGGGGTGGATATGTTTGACTGTGTCTTGCCGACTCGTATCGCTCGTAACGGAACTTGTATGACCAGCCAAGGGCGTTTGGTTGTCAAAAATGCCCAGTTTGCTGAGGATTTTACGCCACTGGATCCTGAGTGTGATTGCTACACATGTAAGAACTACACACGCGCCTACCTTCGTCACTTGCTCAAGGCTGACGAAACCTTTGGTATCCGCTTGACTAGCTATCATAATCTTTACTTCTTGCTTAACCTGATGAAGCAGGTCCGCCAAGCTATCATGGATGACAATCTCTTGGAATTTCGTGAGTATTTTGTAGAAAAATATGGCTACAACAAGTCAGGACGCAATTTCTAAAACGGAATTTATAGAAGCTAAAAATCCTACGTTTTCTCGTAGGATTTTTCTTCTTTTTTTGATAGAATAAAGTGTATAACGAAAGGAAGAATAGACTCGTATGCGTATTAAATGGTTTTCCTTGATTAGGATTACAGGTTTACTTCTGGTGCTTCTGTACCACTTCTTTCAGACCATCTTTCCTGGAGGATTTTTCGGGGTAGATGTCTTTTTCACATTTTCGGGATTCTTGATTACCTCCCTCCTTTTAGAAGAGTTTGGAAAGAAAAGCCAGATTGATTTACTGGGCTTTTTTAAGAGACGGTTTTATCGGATCGTGCCACCTGTGGTGCTGATGGTTTTAGTGATCATGCCTTTTACTTTCTTGGTTCGTCAAGACTATGTTGCTGGAATTGGTGGCCAGATAGCTGGAGTTCTCGGTTTTATGACCAACTTCTACGAAATGTTAACAGGGGGAAGTTATGAATCCCAGTTCATTCCGCATCTCTTTGTTCACAACTGGAGTCTAGCTGTTGAGGTTCACTACTATATCCTTTGGGGCTTAGCGGTTTGGTTTTTATCGAAACGTTCAAAATCTAGTAGTCAATTGAGAGGGATAGTCTTTCTCCTTTCTGCAGGAGCTTTTATCATTAGCTTTTTCTCCATGTTTATTGGTAGTCTAATGGCTAGTTCCTATTCATCTGTCTACTTTTCAAGTTTAACCCATGTCTATCCCTTCTTTTTAGGAAGCATTTTGGCGACGGTTGTGGGGGTTCGTCAGACGAGCGATTTAGTCAAGCAGTTTGACCGGATGTGGGATCTTCGTCAAAATCTACTGGTATTTGCTGCAGGCCTCTTGGTGTTATTGCTCTTGACTTTCTTTGTCAAGTTCACCTACTTATTCGCTTATTTATTTGGTTTCGTACTAGCAAGTTTAGCGGCCGTGATCATGATTTTTGCTGCGCGTGTCTTGCATGAGAAAACGCCTGAGATACAAGAACCTCGGATAATCACCTTTCTAGCGGATACCAGCTATGCGGTTTATCTCTTCCACTGGCCTTTTTATATTATCTTTTCTCAGTTGATGAGCAATCTGCCTGCTGTTATTCTGACAATCATCTTTTCTTATTTCTTTGCTATCCTATCCTTCTATATTATTGAGCCATTGATTGC
>CAUVUZ010000114.1:0-3145 GCA_963555095.1 uncultured Streptococcus sp.
CGTCGTTTTACTCCTTGACTAGCAAACTTACCGCCTCAACATGATGCGTTTGTGGAAACAAGTCCACTGGCTGTACTTTCTTCAATTCATATCCGAATTCTTGGTAGAGCTTGATATCACGCGCCATAGTTGCAACATTGCAGGAGATATAGGCAATGCGGTCTGCTCCTGTTTGGCTGCTTGCTTTGATAAAGCTTTCTGTGAGACCTTTTCTAGGTGGGTCAACAAGAATGGCAGTTGGTTGAATACCTTCCTTGAGCCAATTCTTCATAGCATTTTCAGCTGTATCACAGACATAGTGGGCATTTGTGATATTGTTTAATGCAGCATTCTTCTGGCTATTCTCTACTGCTTCTGGAATCACTTCTACACCATAGACTTCCTTGACATGCTTAGCAACGGATAAACCAATGGTTCCAATTCCTGAGTAGGCATCAATAACAACATCATCTTCTCGTAACTCCGCAAAGTCAATGGCCGTTTGATAGAGTTTCTCTGCCATTTGAGTATTGACCTGGTAAAAGGCTGGGCCAGCGATTTGGAAGTCATTTCCCAACATCTGGTCCGTAATGTAGTCTTGACCATAAAGTGTGCGCCATTCTTTACCAAAAATCGCATTGGTATTTCGGTCGTTGATATTTTGCATGACAGACACAATCTCTGGGAACTGCTTGATAAGGTGTTCAATCAACTGCTTTACTCGGAAAACTTTAGGACGAGTCGACACCAAAATGACCATGATTTGTCCTGAGTAGTGACCACGACGCACCACAAGATTCCGAATCAAGCCAGACTGTTCCTTTTCGTCATAAGGTTTTAAATCAAAACGACGAAGCAAATCGCGTAGAACTACTACGACTTGGTCAATGACAGGATCCTGGATAAAGAAATCTTCAAGGGGCATGAGGTCGTGCGAATTCTTACGGAAAAAGCCAGTTTCCAAGACACCATTCACTCGACGAACGGGCACCTGCGCCTTATTTCGATACTTGACTGGATGTTCCATGCCGAGCGTTTCAGCGACCTCTACATCTGTAATACCAGCAATCTTGTAGAGACTGTCTTTGACTTGCTTACTTTTAAACTTGAGCTGCTCTGGATAGGCAAGATGCCCCAAATCAGCGATACCTGAGCGTAGATAAGCTAGGTCAAGGTCTTGGCTACGATGTGGAGAATGTGTAAGGTATTCTTCAACTTTCCCGTAGCCGATCTTTTTATTGACCTTAAGAACTCGCATGAGGATTTTCTCAGTTGGTAAAGCATTTTCTACAAAGAAAACCAAACCATCTACCTTAGCAACCCCAGCACCTTCATGGGTCAAATCAACAATTTCAACTTCTACAATATCATTTTTCTTTAACATATTTTTCACTTTCTATCGGCCGACAAAAAAAGACAGCAACATTTCTGTTACCATCTATTATATCATGAAATGCCCTAAGCACCAAAACTCTTGAAGAAGTTAACAATGGCTTGCCAAAGAGAACTCAAGAAATTGCCACCGTCTTCTAGCGCTTTATTGGCATCAAAGTTGAGGTTGATATTTTTAAAACTATCTCCAGCTTGGGAAACAATGCTTTGCTTGAGGTCATTTAGGGTTTTAGTGAAATCAGCATTATTCAAGATATCACTTTTTGAGAGGTTGAGTGCAAAATTGATGATAATATTGATCTGGTTTCCTGTTATAACCTGATCGAGTTTGTAGTTTTTTAGTGTGTCTTCTACAATTTTGCGGACATCTTCTTCTGTCAGATTGCCTTTGGCTTCTTTTGCCTTTGCGATTCCTGTCTTGATATCTGCCAAAGCGACATTGAGTTTATTGGCATCGTAACCTGATTTGTCCTTGTTTTCAGCATTGATATCTGATAAGGCTTTTAGCTCCTCTTGAGCCAAGTCTTTATTGGCTTGCGGTACTTTAGCACCATTAGCCTCTAACGAGTAGTAAATCCCTGCTAGGGCGCTCTCTCCTGTAACTGGAATAGGAGCTGCAACTGTGATTTTAGCATGCTCCACTCCCAGCGTCACTGCTGCGTTGCGGTACATATCCTGCGTCACCTTGGTGATATTTTCAGGCGTTTCAATCTTGACTTCTAGAGGCGACTTATCACCTAGCTTTTGAATCTTAGCTGACGAATAGAGCTGGAGACTAGCATCATTAGCCACATTCATAATTTTCGAATAGATATCAGGTGTCATAGTTTTGATATCTTTGGTGTCTTTTGATGCATTATAGCCCAGTTTGCTAAGAGTTTGGTTTTTCTGGTCTTCAGATAGAGAAGAACCTAAAACATATTCAGGTTGTACATAGGTTTCATCGATTACTTTTTGAACATCTGTTGCTGCGTGGACGCTCGTCATAGCTGTTGCGGCCCACAATACTGCAGCACTTGTTAGAAAGAACTTCTTTCTCATAGGATATTCCCTCCTTTACCTTTCTAGGGTAATAAAACAATCTTAAAGAAAGCTTATAGTGAAAAACACCTGACAAAACCAGATGCTTAAAAGAAATTAAAGAATTTCATGATGTACAGGTTAAAGCGTACCTGTCTCGAGTAGTAATAATTTCCACCATTTTCATAGAGTTCGGCTCCGTGAAAGATAGAAATCGGGTTGATATAGGTGTAGGTTTTCCCAGTGGTATTTCCAAGAATTGGAGCGACGGTTTCACGAGAATATTGTTTGGCCAAGGCGAGAGTATTTTCCTTGCCATTCTGAGCGATAAAATCGATATAAGCGGGGCCAAAATTATAGGCTTGCACGGCTGTCCAGACATCAACACCCTTTTCCTGAGCTAGATAGAGATTATCAGTCAATGTCTGAATTCCCTGACGAATGCTCGTCACATTGTCATTGATAGTATTTGTAGTACCGCTAGCAGACTCGCTAGACTGCATGACATCGCCTTCTTTTCCTTTCGTTTCGGTATAAATCATGGCGAGCACAAGCTCTTCATTGGCTGGAGTATCTCTTTCACTGAGGATTTCTCGAACCATGGGTTGGTAGGTCATGACTTGCTTCACATCTTGATGGATATGATAGACTTTATAGACAGCGAAAAGGAAGACTGCTAGCACTAGCACTCTTCGTAGTAATTTAAACATTATTTACTTTGAATATCCTCGATATTTTTGATTAAGATAGAATA
>CAUVUZ010000115.1:0-3131 GCA_963555095.1 uncultured Streptococcus sp.
TGGTTAAAGTTGTATCATGGTACGACAACGAAATGTCATACACTGCACAACTTGTTCGTACTCTTGAATACTTCGCAAAAATCGCTAAATAATTCTTGAGTCGATAAAAAAGCAAGACCTCTGGTCTTGCTTTTTAAATATTTAAAAATGGATGACACAATCATCCATTCTTTTTTATTTCTCTTTCGAAAGTATCTGAAAGGGCAGTGAAGCTTAATTTTTCTAATGTAAGTGGATGGGTAAAGGAAAGTCGAAAGGCATGAAGCATAAGTCGATTTGATTTTCCTTTACTATTATAGAGAGGGTCGCCTAGGATAGGGTGCTTATGATGAGAAAGGTGCACACGAATCTGATGGGTTCGCCCTGTCTTTAGTTTACAACGGACAAG
This sequence comes from uncultured Streptococcus sp., assembly GCA_963555095.1. Lineage (GTDB taxonomy): Bacteria > Bacillota > Bacilli > Lactobacillales > Streptococcaceae > Streptococcus. Next base: position 389 of record CAUVUZ010000115.1, read on the forward strand.
GGTCGTTTTGTTTGGGAATTGCTTTAATCTGCTTACATGCGTTTCAGCATATTGCCCATTTTTTGTATCAACTATTCGTTTTCTACGATCATGGCGATCACGTCCGATCTTATCTCGGAAGATCAGTTCTTTACTCCCTACTTGCCCCTCTACGAGTGCCCAGTACTCACGAGCGATTTCCTTTTTCTCCAACAAACGATTGAGAATGGGTAGGATAAAAGGATTTTTAGCGAAAAGCACTAAACCGCTTGTTTCCATATCCAGGCGATGAACGACATAACAAGTTTGGTCAACGTATGCAGAAACATGGTTGAGAAGGGCAATTTCATCAGGTTGATTTCCGTGAGTTTTCATTCCCTCTGGCTTGTTGACGATGATGAGATGTTGGTCTTGATAAACTTCTTGAACGAGGTCTGGATTGCCCCAAAGGATTTTCTTTTTGGGATAATCTTCCTCGTCGAAAGTCAACTGACAAATGTCACCTGGTTTGACCATCTCGTTCCAGTGAACTTGTTTATGATTGATTAAGATATTCTTCTTGGTTCTTAGAAAATGGCGAATCTTTCTAGGAATGAGGAGTTGTTCCTCTAGGAATTGTTTGACCGTCATTTGAGGCAAGGATTCAGGTAATGTAAATGTGAATTGCATACAGATATTGTAACAAAAAAAGCCCTATTTGGATAGGGAGTAGCTAAATTCTTGAGTTCCTATGGTGAAGATGATAAAATAAACGCATGAAATTAGATAAATTATTTGAAAAGTTTCTTTCTCTCTTTAAAAAAGAAACGAATGAATCGACGGAGTCGGAATCTACTAGTATGCGTCGTTCACGGAGCGATAGAAAAAAATTGTCCCAAGTAGGCCCAATTCGGAAATTTTGGCGCCGTTATCATCTGACAAAAATCGTCATCATTTTAGGGTTAAGTGCTGGTTTGCTAGTAGGAACCTACCTATTTGCGATAGCCAAGTCTACCAATGTCAATGACTTGCAAAATGCCCTGAAAACGCGAACTCTGATTTTTGACCGCGAAGAAAAAGAGGCAGGAGCCCTATCAGGTCAAAAGGGAACCTATGTTGAGTTGACAGATATCAGCAAAGACTTGCAGAATGCTGTCGTTGCGACAGAGGATCGTTCCTTCTATAAAAATGACGGGATTAACTATGGTCGTTTCTTCTTAGCTATTGTCACAGCAGGTCGTTCTGGAGGCGGTTCTACCATCACTCAACAGTTGGCAAAAAATGCCTATTTGTCTCAGGACCAAACCGTTGAACGAAAGGCCAAGGAGTTTTTCCTTGCCTTAGAGTTGACCAAGAAATACAGCAAGGAGCAAATCCTTACTATGTACCTTAATAACGCCTACTTTGGAAATGGCGTCTGGGGTGTAGAGGATGCAAGTAAGAAATATTTCGGCGTATCGGCTTCACAACTAACGCTTGATCAGGCGGCGACTCTAGCAGGTATGCTCAAGGGACCAGAGTTGTATAATCCGTTGAATTCCATTGAAGATTCGACCAACCGCAGGGACACTGTTTTGCAAAATATGGTTGCAGCGGGTTATATTGATAAAAATCAAGAGACCGAAGCGGCTGGAGTAGATATGCCTTCTCAACTGCAAGATAAGTATGAGGGAAAGATCTCTGATTATCGTTACCCATCTTATTTTGACGCAGTAGTCAACGAAGCAGTATCCAAGTACAATCTAACAGAAGAAGAGATTGTCAACAACGGCTATCGCATCTATACGGAACTTGACCAAAACTATCAAGCAAACATGCAGGTTATTTATGAAAACACTTCGCTATTTCCAACGGCAGAAGACGGAACGCATGCTGAATCAGGTAGTGTTGCTCTAGAGCCTAAAACAGGTGGGGTGCGTGGAGTTGTCGGTCGCGTAGCTGGTGATGACAAATCAGGATTCCGTAATTTCAACTATGCTACTCAGTCTAAGCGTAGCCCGGGTTCAACTATCAAACCTTTAGTGGTTTATACTCCAGCTGTGGAAGCCGGATGGGCTCTGAACAAGCAACTGGACAACCATACCATGCAGTATGACAGTTATCAAGTAGACAACTATGCGGGTATTAAGACATCTCCAGAAGTACCTATGTATCAGGCCTTGGCAGAATCACTCAACCTACCAGCGGTTGCGACTGTAAATGATTTGGGAATCAATAAGGCTTTTGAAGCTGGGACGAGATTTGGTCTGAATATGGATAAAGTTGACCGTGTTCTCGGAGTTGCCCTAGGTGGAGGAGTAGAGACGAATCCTCTTCAGATGGCACAAGCCTATGCAGCCTTTGCTAATGAAGGACTGATGCCTGAGGCGCATTTCATCACTCGTATCGAAAATGCCAGTGGTCAGGTCATTAAGAGTCATAAAAATTCCCAAAAACGAGTGATTGATAAGTCTGTAGCTGATAAAATGACCAGCATGATGCTAGGAACATTTACCAATGGTACAGGAATTAGTTCGTCGCCAGCGGATTACGTTATGGCTGGTAAAACAGGAACTACTGAGGCTGTTTTCAACCCTGAATATACCAGTGACCAGTGGGTGATCGGTTATACTCCAGATGTTGTAATCAGCCACTGGCTCGGCTTCCCAACAACAGATGAGAATCATTATCTAGCAGGTTCTACCTCAAATGGAGCAGCCCATGTTTTTAGAAGTATGGCTAATACTATCTTGCCTTACACTCCAGGTAGCACTTTTACAGTTGAGAATGCTTATAAACAAAATGG
>CAUVUZ010000116.1:0-3125 GCA_963555095.1 uncultured Streptococcus sp.
GTTTCATGATTACAACAGTACCTATTAAGAACGAAAAAGATATTGCAGTACCGGGGAAAACAGTCCTTGTACTAGGTTATTTTGATGGCATCCACAAGGGGCATCAGAAACTTTTTGAAGTGGCTAGCAAGGCTTCTATGAAGGATTATCTGCCAGTTGTCGTGATGACCTTTACAGAGTCGCCAAAACTTGCCTTGCAACCTTACCAACCTGAGCTCATGCTCCATATCGTCAATCACGAGGAACGTGAGCACAAGATGAAGTGGCACGGAGTAGAGGCTCTTTTCTTACTTGACTTTAGTAGCAAATTTGCTAGTTTAACGGGTCAAGAGTTCTTTGATACCTACATCAAGGCTTTAAAACCAGCTATCATTGTAGCAGGATTTGACTATACGTTTGGTTCAGATAAGAAAACTGCGGATGACCTGAAGGACTATTTTGATGGAGAGATCATCATTGTTCCTCCAGTTGAGGATGAAAAGGGCAAGATTAGTTCCACACGGATTCGTCAGGCTATTCTTGATGGAGATGTCAGGGAAGTCAATCATCTGCTCGGCACTCCGCTCCCATCTCGTGGGATGGTCGTTCATGGAAATGCTCGTGGGCGTACTATCGGTTATCCAACAGCCAATCTGGTTCTAAGAGATCGAACTTACATGCCAGCAGATGGTGTCTATGTAGTCGATGTAGAAGTACAACGTCAGAGATATCGTGGCATGGCAAGTGTGGGGAAAAATGTCACCTTTGATGGCGAAGAACCACGTTTTGAAGTCAATATTTTTGACTTTTCAGATGACATTTACGGTGAGACCGTCATTGTTTACTGGCTGGAACGTGTCCGTGATATGGTCAAATTTGACTCCGTTGAGGAACTGGTAGATCAACTCCAGAAAGATGAAGAGATTGCTCGGAACTGGAAGGATGGAGAGTAGAAAAGTTTAAAAAAGTGAACCATATTTTGTGTTTGCTTTTTTATTTTTGAAAGAAATTTTTATAGCGAGAAACATAATTGAAGCTTGATTGAAAATCTGTTAAAATAGTGATATTCATAACTTTAAAAACCAAAGAAAAGAGACTATATGATTACAGGCGAATTAAAAAGTAAAATCGATCAACTGTGGGAAATGCTGTGGACTGAAGGAAATGCAAATCCTCTAACAAATATTGAACAATTGACTTATCTTCTGTTTATGAAGGATTTGGATAGTGTTGAACTTGGACGTGAAAGCGATGCTGAGTTTTTAGGGATTTCTTATGAGGGAATTTTTCCAAAAGACAAACCTGAATACCGTTGGTCGACTTTTAAAAATATAGGAGATGCTCAGGAAGTTTATCGTTTAATGACCCAGGAGATTTTTCCATTTATTAAGAATCTTAAGGGTGATACTGACGATACAGCTTTTTCACGTTATATGCGTGAAGCCATCTTTCAAATTAATAAACCAGCTACGCTCCAAAAGGTGATTTCTATATTAGACGAATTTCCAACTAGAGGGTCAGATATAGATTTTGATAATGACAAACAGGGAATTAATGATATTGGAGATATCTATGAATATCTGCTATCAAAATTGTCAACTGCAGGTAAAAATGGACAGTTTCGTACACCTCGTCACATCATCGATATGATGGTTGAGTTGATGCAACCAACTATCAAGGATATTGTCTCAGATCCTGCTATGGGCTCTGCTGGTTTCTTAGTATCTGCTAGCCGTTACTTAAAGCGTAAGAAAGATGAATGGGAAACCAATCCAGATAATATCAACCATTTTCATAACAATATGTTTCATGGAAATGATACGGATACAACTATGCTGAGACTTGGTGCAATGAACATGATGCTGCATGGAGTGGAAAATCCACAAATTAGTTATCTTGACTCACTATCTCAAGATAATGAAGAAGCAGATAAATACACTTTAGTGTTAGCAAATCCTCCATTTAAAGGGTCACTTGACTACGATTCAACTTCAAATGATCTCCTTGCGACTGTAAAAACCAAAAAAACAGAATTGCTTTTCCTTGCTCTTTTCTTGCGTACGTTGAAACCAGGGGGACGTGCAGCAGTTATTGTACCTGATGGTGTACTCTTTGGTTCCTCTAAAGCCCATAAAGGAATTCGTCAAGAAATTGTTGAGAATCATAAATTAGATGCTGTAATCTCAATGCCTAGCGGTGTTTTCAAGCCTTATGCTGGAGTTTCAACTGCCATTCTCATCTTTACAAAGACTGGAAATGGTGGCACGGACAAGGTCTGGTTTTACGATATGAAAGCAGATGGTTTAAGTTTGGATGATAAACGACAACCGATCAGTGATAATGATATTCCAGATATTATTCAACGTTTCCATCAACTTGAAAAAGAAGCAGAACGTAAGAGAACAGACCAGTCTTTCTTTGTTCCAGTCGATGAGATAAAGGATAATGATTATGATTTATCGATCAATAAATATAAAGAAATCGAGTACGAAAAAGTTGAGTATGAACCAACAGAAGTCATCTTAAAGAAAATCAATGAACTAGAAAAAGAAATTCAAGCTGGCTTAGCAGAGTTAGAAGAGTTACTCAAGTAGGGAGATACATGTATGAAAAAAGTGAAGTTGGGGGAAGTGGTAACTCTGAAAAAAGGTAAGAAAGCCACTATACTTAATGAACAAACGACTCTAAGTCAACGTTATATTCAAATAGATGATTTGAGAAATGACAATAATCTAAAATTCACTGAAAGTTTAAATATGACTGAGGCACTTCTAGATGATATTCTGATAGCTTGGGATGGTGCTAATGCAGGAACAATTGGCTATGGACTATCGGGAGCTGTTGGTAGCACTATTATGGTCTTAAAAAAGAATGAACAATACAAAGACGAGATTTTATCAGATTATTTGGGAGTTTTTTTGGAAAGTAAATCGCAGCATTTACGGTATCATTCAACAGGCGCAACAATTCCCCATTTAAATAAAAATATATTACTTGATCTAAAATTAGAATTGTTACGTATCGAAGAACAAGAGAACATTATCTGTATTCTTAATATCATCAAAAGACTTATTACTAAAAGAAAATGTCAATTAGAGGAGCTAAACTTGCTCGTCAAATCCCGATTTAACGAGATGTTTGGGGAT
>CAUVUZ010000117.1:0-3084 GCA_963555095.1 uncultured Streptococcus sp.
GTTTTTAAAGAGTATTAGTTGATAACTGAGTAATAAGATTGCTGAAATCATCCGGTAAGGGGCTTTCTAGTTGCAAATCTTGCTCTAGAAAGGGATGATAAAAAGATAAATAATGACAATGCAGAGCCTGACGTTGGATACCGTCATCCAGACTACCACCATACAAATCATCTCCCAACAAAGGAAAGCCGATATGAGAAAAATGCACTCGGATCTGATGAGTTCGCCCAGTATGCAGACGAATATCGACTAGGTGAATATTTCCATAAGACGCCACAACTTTGTAAGATGTATGAGCGTATTTCCCACCTTTGGCGACCCGTCTCGTGATAATGGAGTCCACATCACGCGCAATCGGGGCAATAATTTCCCCTTCTGGCTCCAAAACCCCATCGCCCTTAACCAAAGCAAAATATCGTTTTTCGATAGACTTTCGTTGCAGTTGCTTGTCTAAACGTGCATGAGCATAGCCGTGCTTGGCAAAGAGCATCAAACCAGATGTATCTCTATCAAGCCTGGTCACAATGTGAACCTGCTGGTTTTCATAGTTTTGCTTGACATAGTAGCCCTTGATAAAATTGGCAATGGTATTGGAATGATTGACACTGGGGATGGAAGCAACTCCATAAGGCTTATTCAAAACCAGAAAATGGTCATCCTCATACAAGATGTCTAGAGGACGATCAATGGCTTCAAGAGTTTCAAAGCCTTCCTCTGCTGGAATATCAATGGTAACCCTGTCTCCAACATCTAAGAGATAAGTCGCATTTTGAGGTTGGCCATTGACCAGAATAGCCCCACCTCGAAACTTAATCTTAGCCAACAGTCCTTTAGAAACCTCGTGTTTCTTCAGAAAAGTTTTGACTTTGACATGTTCATCTGCGATAAATTCGAACCTCATTCGTCCACCTCGCCGATGAAGGCATCTTTGACGCGATTCCAGAAACTAGTGTGACTTGGCGTCGCTACGAAGTGTATCTTGTGATGGTCGATTTGGTACTCAATCCGTTCTATATTTCGGAAAGAATAAACGCTGTTATCGACTGATATCGTATGGTAGTCATTGCGTGTCGGTAAGAGTTCAATCTTATCTTTTTTGGGAATAATGATCGATGATCCCAAAGTGCGATAGACTCGGTTGTTAAGACTCGCTATTTCAGTCAACTGCAAGGCCTCAATAGTAGGATGCAAGACAGCTCCACCCAAGGACTTGTTATAAGCAGTGCTTCCCGTCGGCGTTGAAACAGTCACACCATCTCCACGAAAGCGTTCAAATGGAACGTGGTTAATAATGATATCCGCAACCATGGTGCGATCAGACCTGCGGATGCTGGCTTCGTTTAATGCACGGAAGGTCTTAACTTCTCCGTTTTCAAGTGTCACCTTGACATTCAAAACAGGATAGGAAACCTTGGCACCAGTATCCAGTTGGAGATTGGTAACCAACTGTTCCAACTCAAAATCGCGATAATCTGTGTAGAATCCCAAGTGTCCTGTATGTACGCCAATAAATCGAACTTTATCTAACTGATTCTCGTACTTGTGAAATGCAGACAAAAGCATCCCATCCCCACCAATTGATATGACGATGTCAGGATTGGTGTCGTTGAGTATAAAATGATGTTTTTTCAACTGGTCTTTCAGCTCATACAAAACCTTTTGACTCTGGGGTTTTCTATTTGCAATCAGATCAATTCGTTTACCTGTATTCTTCATCTGTATCGTCACTATTTCCTACACCGTCGTTTAGTTTTCTACTCAAAGGATCAAAGAGCGCCTGTGCTTCCTGAATATCATCACGAATTTTCCCCATTTCTTCATCCAATTGATGGGAAATTCTAGCTGTAATCTCCAAGCGTTTCTTGATCTCCTCTGGGAAATCCCCCTGATACTTATAATTGAGCGAATGCTCAATCGTAGCCCAAAAATTCATGGCTAAAGTCCGGATTTGAATTTCAGCCAGAATCGTCTTAACACCACTGATGGTGTCAACTGTATACTCCACCACCACATGATAGGAGCGATAGCCCGAAGCCTTCCGATGCGTGATGTAGTCACGTTCCTGTACTACTCTCATATCATGGCGTTTGCGTAAAATCGCAACAACTTCCTGAACATCATCGACGAACTGAACCATGACACGCAAGCCTGCAATATCTTGTAAGTCATGTTCCAAAGTATCGTAGCCAATCCCTCTGCGATTCATTTTTTCCTTAATACTTTCAATCGGTTTGACACGACCCGTTACAAACTCAATCGGAGAATGCTTGTTTTGTTTACGATACTGTTTGCGAATCCCACGAAGTTTAATCTTCAATTCACCAACAGCTTGAATGTAAGGATCTAAAAATTCTTCCCATTCTATGGTCATATTTTCTCCCTTTTGGTATGTGATTGTGTTGTTGAAAATTTTTGATTTTTTCACTACAATCATATACAATAAATACATTGTCCATTATACCATAAATCGCTTTCAAAGATAGAAAAAAGGTTAGAAAAATGAAACATTTAGAAATTGAACTGAAAACACTACTGAAAAAAGAGGATTACGATCATTTAAAAGAACAGTTTTCCCATATCCAACCCGTCCTACAGAAAAACTACTACATTGATACACCTGATTTCCAACTGCGTGAAAAAAAGGTTGCCATGCGCATTCGCACCTTTTCAGATTGGGCAGAATTAACCCTGAAAGTGCCTCAAACTGTAGGAAATATGGAATACAACCAGAAACTGAATCTTCCAGAGGCTGCATCATACTTAGAAAAACAAAAACTACCTCAAGGGCTCGTTTTAGAGAAGCTCGCTAAAATTGGTATTGAAAGCCATGACTGGTTTGTTCTGGGTTGTCTTTCAACTCTTCGTTACGAAATGGAAACGCCGATTGGTCTAATGGCACTAGATGAAAGTCACTACTTTGATCATACAGACTATGAACTCGAGCTTGAAGTCACAGACCATGAAAAAGGGAAAGCTGATTTTCAGAAATTCTTAGAAGAAAATCAGATCACTTATCAGAAAGCTCCTTCAAAATTAATTCGTTTTATTAAAAGCATGAAAAAATGCTGAAATAATCTCCATTTT
>CAUVUZ010000118.1:0-3027 GCA_963555095.1 uncultured Streptococcus sp.
ATAGGGCCACTTGTACTAAAAGCAAAGACGAGGAAGGAGAGGGTGTTTTTGATTCGATCTTTGTAATTGCCGAGATGAGCGATGGCATCTGCTGCAAGACCGCAAGTGATAGCCGGTAGAAAGGCACCAGCGCCGTGTTTACTAGCTAGGAAAAAGAGGGCCATAAAGAGTCCGAGAGTGGTAATGGCACCAAAACGAGGAACCTTTGCTAAAAGAAGCATGTAGACGCTACCCCCGACAAGGGCAGAAAAGGCAGGCGCATAGAACATATTGCCCGTTGAATCCACCAAGTGTCCAAGTACTACTCCAATTCCTAGACAGAGGAAGTAGAGAACGACGGCTAAGAGGGTAGTTAAGATATTTTTCTTCATGAGAATCTCCTTATATAAAACTGTCAAAATCAATTGTATCACGCTTTTAGAGGATTGTAAATGGGTGCTCTATGTTTTTGAAAACGTTTGAAATATGATATAATAGTTACATAGTTGTTTTAAGGAGGATATCATGGGAAAGTTTCTAGAATTCGTCTTTAATCGTTTCTTTTTAGGAATGATTGCGACGGCTTTTTTCTGGTTATTGACACTAGCAGGAGGTGTGGTCTTTGGTTTGGCACCAGCTAGTGCAACTCTTATGAGTTTATATGCGGAGCACGGTTATACTTATCGAGCTTATAGTTTGAAAGAAGTTTGGGAATTGTATAAGAGTAACTTTGTCAAGAGCAACCTAGCTTTCTATAGTTTTGTACTTGTAGATCTAGTCTTAGTCTATGGTTTGTACCTTTTGGTTCAATTGCCCCATCAGACTATCTTCCATCTCTTGGCAACCTTTCTCAATATCCTTGTTGTTGCCTTTGTTTTTTTGGCTTATACCGTTTCATTGAAACTCCAAGTTCACTATGAGCTCTCTTATCGAAATACTGTAAAACTCGCTCTTATCGGAATTTTTATGAATTTGCCGGCAATCGCCAAGGTTTTATTTGGTACGGTCATGCTTGTAGGAATTGGTTACTATATGCCTGCCCTCCTCTTTTTCGTAGGAATTGGTGTATGGCATTTCTTTATCAGTGATATGTTGGAACCCGTATATGAAAGTATCCATGAAAAATTGGCGACAAAATAAAATGAAGCCGTTCTGGCTCCACTCGCTCTTGCGTATCTATACCTTGGTGATGATTGTCATCATTGCAAGCTTTGCGGTTATGCTCTCCTATGCTGACTGGGATTCGCGTGAGAAAGAAGCACAGCGAGTAGCTCAACGTGTGACGACTCGAACAGTGAGTGAGATTGAATATTACCACAGGGAGTCGACTCAGCTAGCGCAGGAACTGGTTGAAAATCGAGCACGGATAGAGGGGATTTACAAGTATTTTAGTCTGAGTACATCGGATTATTTTTACTGGCTGTTGCAACGTAAAGCGTCTCCCTATGTCTCAGTATCCTTGTATGAAAACATTGATGATTTGTATGTAAGAAATGACTTTGTGACAGGTGTTGCAATTGTTTTGCAAGACTACAAGGAAGTCTACGTTTCTACTAGAGAGAAACGTAGCGGGGAGAAAATTCTTGCTGAGGATTTCAAACCAGCAGCCAATAGTTTTGCCATACCAGTACTTGATCCTAACTCCGATCAGTCTCTAGGTGTTATCTACATTTCTTTATCGCAGGATGTACTTTACCAAGCAATTGATAATACTCGCGGTCTGATTCCTGTGGCCGTGACGATCACCTCCCCTTTTGATACTGAATTGTTTCATATAGGGGAAAATGTAGTAGCTGAACGGGAAAATTGGATTGTCGGTTTGACATCACACGGATATCAAGTCCAATCAGTAGTTCCAAAGAATTTTATTCTTACTGGGACTTTAACTAGTTCTGCTGTCATTGTTGGTTTGAGTGGTCTCTTTATTATTATTTTATATGTGACCTTGAGGCAGACCTTCTCCAATTACCAAAGGCAGGTTGTGGATCTGGTCGAGTCTATCGAGGTGATTGCTCAAGGAGAAGAAGGCCTTCGAATTGATACCTCTGAAAAAGACCAAGAATTGCTCCTCATCGCAGAAACAACCAATGATATGTTGGATCGCCTGGAAAAAAATATCCACGATATCTATCAGCTAGAGCTCAGCCAAAAGGATGCCAATATGCGGGCCTTACAAGCTCAAATCAATCCTCACTTCATGTACAATACCTTAGAGTTTCTGCGCATGTATGCCGTCATGGAAAGCCAAGATGAACTGGCGGATATTATCTATGAATTTAGCAGTTTACTACGCAATAATATCTCCGATGAGCGGGAAACGACGCTGAAGCAAGAATTAGAATTTTGTCGCAAATACAGCTATCTCTGTATGGTGCGTTATCCAAAGTCAGTTGCCTATGGTTTTAAGATTGCACCCGAATTAGAAAATATGAGGATTCCCAAGTTTACGCTCCAACCATTGGTAGAAAACTACTTTGCCCACGGTATTGACCACCGCCGAACAGACAATGTGATCAGTATCAAGGTTTTGAAGGGCCAAGGTTTTGTTGAAATCCTAGTGGTAGACAATGGTCGCGGGATGACTGCTGAGAAACTAGCTGCCTTGCAAGAGAAATTAACTCAGAGAAGTTTTGAGCACGAAGCAAGCTATAGCGGGGAGCGACAATCAATTGGAATAGTCAATGTACACGAACGCTTTGTCCTCTATTTTGGGGATCGCTACCAAATCAGTGTCGAGTCAGCTGAGCAAGAAGGTGTTCGTTACCGTATTACTATTCAAAATGAATAGAAAGGAAGGGAAATGTATAAAGTTTTATTAGTAGACGACGAGTATATGGTGACAGAGGGGCTCAAGCGATTAATCCCCTTTGAAAAATGGGATATGCAAGTCGTCGCAACAGCCAATCATGCTGATGATGCTTTAGACTATGTCAAGGAAAATCCAGTAGATGTGATTATTTCCGATGTCAACATGCCGGATAAGACCGGACTTGAGATGATTAGGGAAATGAAAGAGCTACTTCCAGATACCTATTATATCTTGCTGTC
>CAUVUZ010000119.1:0-2921 GCA_963555095.1 uncultured Streptococcus sp.
TCTTAAAAAGAAACGCCAAGATCTCCAAGCTCAAATGTCCAAAGACCAAGGAAGTTTGATGGATCTGACGAATCTGATCAGTGATTTAGAACGAAAATTAGCCCTATCAAAACTGGAGTCCGAGCAAGTAGCCCTTAATCAACAAGAAGCACAAGCCCGTTTGGCGACTCTGGAAGATAAGAGAAAGGCTCTAAGTAAGGAAAAGGCTGAAAAAGAAGCGAACTTGGAACAGTTAGAGGAAAGTCTAGCTGAAAACAACAAGGAACTCAATCGCCTAGAAGCGGAGTTGTTGGCATTTTCAGATGATCCTGACCAAATGATCGAGCTCCTGCGTGAACGTTTTGTGGCGCTCTTACAAGAAGAAGCGGATGTCTCAAACCAACTGACCCGCATCGAGAATGAGTTGGAAAACAGCCGTCAGCTGTCTCAGAAACAAGCAGATCAACTTGAGAAATTGAAAGAACAACTGGCTACAGCTAAAGAGAAGGCTAGTCAACAGCAGGCTGAGCTTGAAACTGCCAAGGAGCAAGTTCAGAAATTATTGGCAGACTACCAAGCTAGTGCCAAGGAACAAGAGGAACAGAAAGTTTCTTACCAAGCCCAGCAGAGCCAACTCTTTGACCGTCTAGACAGTCTCAAAAACAAGCAGGCGAGAGCCCAGAGTTTGGAAAACATCCTAAGAAATCATAGTAATTTTTATGCGGGTGTTAAGAGTGTTCTTCAAGAAAAAGACCGTCTTGGTGGGATCATTGGTGCAGTCAGTGAACATTTGACCTTTGATGTGCATTATCAAACTGCCCTAGAAATTGCGCTTGGAGCTAGCAGTCAGCATATCATTGTAGAAGATGAAAACGCGGCAACTAAGGCGATTGATTTCCTCAAACGTAATAGAGCTGGTCGTGCAACCTTTCTTCCTTTGACAACGATCAAGGCGCGTACGATTTCTAGTCAGAATCAGGATGCTATCGCCTCAAGTCCAGGATTTCTGGGTATGGCAGATGAGTTGGTGTCGTTTGATAAGAGATTAGAAGCCATTTTCAAGAACTTGCTAGCCACAACGGCTATCTTTGATACTGTAGAACATGCGCGTGCCGCAGCTCGTCAAGTTCGTTACCAGGTTCGTATGGTGACACTGGATGGGACAGAGTTGCGCACAGGTGGTTCCTACGCTGGTGGTGCCAATCGTCAAAACAATAGTATTTTCATCAAGCCAGAGCTGGAACAATTACAAAAAGAAATTGCTGAAGAAGAAGCTGACTTGCGGTCAGAAGAAGCGAGTTTGAAGACCTTGCAAGATGAGATAGCGGTATTGGCAGAAAGATTAGAAGCTATCAAATCTCAGGGTGAGCAAGCTCGTATTCAGGAGCAAGGCTTGTATCTTGCTTATCAACAAACCAATCAGCAGGTCGAAGAACTGGAAACGCTTTGGAAACTTCAAGAAGAGGAATTAAATCGCCTATCTGAAGGAGATTGGCAAGCGGACAAGGAAAAATGCCAAGAGCGCCTCGCTACTATCGCCAGTGAAAAGCAAAATCTGGAAGCTGAGATTGAAGAGATTAAGTCTAACAAAAACGCTATTCAAGAACGTTATCAAAACTTGCAGGAACAGATTTCTCAAGCGCGCTTGCTTAAGTCAGAACTGCAAGGACAAAAGCGGTATGAAGTGACTGATATTGAACGCTTAGGTAAGGAATTAGATAACCTCAATCTTGAACAAGAAGAAATCCAGCGTCTCCTCCAAGAAAAGGTTGATAATCTTGAGAAGGTTGATACGGATCTGCTAAGTCAGCAGGCGGAAGAGGCCAAAACTCAGAAAGCCAATCTTCAACAAGGTCTGATTCGCAAGCAGTTTGAGTTGGATGATATCGAAGGCCAGCTGGATGATATTGCCAGCCATTTGGACCAGGCTCGTCAGCAGAATGAGGAGTGGATTCGCAAACAAACACGTGCTGAAGCTAAGAAAGAAAAGGTCAGCGAACGCTTGCGCTATCTTCAAGCTCAATTAACAGACCAGTACCAGATCAGCTACACAGAGGCTCTAGAAAAGGCTCATGAACTGGAAAATCTCAATCTGGCAGAACAAGAGGTTAAAGATCTTGAGAAAGCTATTCGCTCACTCGGTCCGGTCAACTTGGACGCAATTGACCAGTACGAAGAAGTTCACAACCGTCTGGATTTCCTCAATAGCCAACGAGATGATATTTTGTCTGCGAAAAACTTACTCCTTGAGACCATCGCAGAGATGAATGATGAGGTTAAGGAGCGCTTCAAATCAACCTTTGAGGCTATTCGTGAGTCCTTTAAAGTGACCTTTAGACAGATGTTTGGCGGTGGTCAGGCAGACTTGATATTGACTGAGGGCGATCTTTTAACCGCTGGTGTGGAGATTTCTGTCCAACCACCAGGTAAGAAAATCCAATCTCTCAACCTTATGAGTGGTGGGGAAAAAGCCCTATCAGCTCTGGCTCTGCTCTTCTCAATCATCCGAGTTAAGACCATTCCTTTCGTCATCTTGGACGAGGTAGAGGCGGCGCTGGATGAAGCCAATGTCAAACGTTTTGGGGATTACCTCAACCGCTTTGACAAGGACAGTCAGTTCATCGTCGTAACCCACCGTAAGGGGACGATGGCGGCAGCGGACTCTATCTATGGAGTTACCATGCAAGAGTCAGGTGTGTCTAAGATTGTTTCGGTTAAGTTAAAAGACTTGGAAGAAACAGTAGACTAGTTACCAAATGATAGCATCTCTTAGGAGGTGCTATTTTTTAAAACTAAAGTGCTAAATTTTCTCTTAAGGTCAGTTCAGGCGCAAAAAACGACATTTGGGATTTCCTCTTAGCGAAAAGACTTGCTCTATGATATAATAGTTTCATGATTACAACAGTACCTATTAAGAACGAAAAAGATATTGCAGTACCGGG
>CAUVUZ010000120.1:0-2865 GCA_963555095.1 uncultured Streptococcus sp.
CCTGACAAGCTCTTTCTCTTAGTCAGTGAAGAGGAGGTTAAGTCCCACCTCAAAGGGCAGACGGTGCGCTCGCTGGTCTTTTGGCTATTGGTACAGACTCTCTGCTTACTTCTTTTTGCGCCCTTGTTTTTAGCCATGGGTTATGGTTTTCCAGTCTTTCTCATCTATGTGCTTTTATTGGGAACTGGGAAATACCTGATTTTTCGTCAAAAAGTTAGTAAATTTTTTACTGGGAACGGAATTGACTGGGACTATGTTATCGCTCAAGAAAGCAAGCGCAAGCAAGTTTTGCTTCGTTTCTTTGCTCTCTTTACTCAGGTCAAGGGCGTTTCAAATAGTGTCAGACGTCGCGCTTATCTGGATTTTATCTTAAAAGTAGTTCA
Source organism: uncultured Streptococcus sp. (assembly GCA_963555095.1). Taxonomy (GTDB): domain Bacteria; phylum Bacillota; class Bacilli; order Lactobacillales; family Streptococcaceae; genus Streptococcus. The sequence goes on from CAUVUZ010000120.1 coordinate 384, forward strand.
AAAAGTACCAAGCAAGATTTGGCAAAACCTCTATCTCCGTTCTTATCTGCGAAATGGAGATTTATTTGCCCTTAGTTTGCGCCTTTTGCTCCTATCCTTGTTAGCTGTGATCTTTATCGAGCAATCTTGGATTGCGATGGCAGTGGTGGTTCTATTTAATTACCTCTTGCTCTTCCAATTGCTAGCCCTATATCACGCCTTTGATTACCAATACTTGACCCAGCTCTTTCCATTAGAAAAAGGGGAGAAAGAGAAGGGATTAAAACAGATTGTGCTCGGTGTGGGAGGTACTGTTCTTTTGTTGGAATTGCTAGTTGGAGCAGTGGTTTTTCAAGAAAAAATAGCCTTGTTGGCTCTTGTAGGGGCTAGTCTCTTCCTACAATTGTTTTATTTACCTTACCAACTAAAAAGATTGGTTGACGAATAGACCAAAAACTAGTAGAATAGTAAGGAAACTTTATACGGAGGAAAGAAATGGACTTGGGTGATAATGAGCTAACGCTGACCCCTATCCCTGGGAAGAGTGGCAAGGCTTATATGGGAAGCTACCCTGATGGGAAGCGCGTCTTTGTAAAAATGAACACCTCTCCAATCCTACCTGGCCTAGCCAGAGAACAAATCGCTCCTCAATTACTATGGACTCGTCGTTTGCCAGATGGTCGTGATATGTGTGCTCAAGAATGGTTGACGGGTAAAATCTTGACACCGCACGATATGAACCGCAAGCAGATCATCAATATCTTGACACGTCTTCACCGCTCACGTCCCTTGATGAAGCAGTTGAGCCGTTTGGGATATACCATGGAGACGCCAGTAGACTTGTTGCAGTCTTGGAGGCAGGAAGCACCCGAAGTCTTGAAACGACATCAGTACTTAAACTCGGTGATTGATGATTTGCGTAGGACAGTTCCAGGCTTTAGGGAAGACCATGCAACGATTGTGCATGGGGATCTTCGCCATAGTAATTGGATTGAGACAGAGAGTGGACTCGTTTATCTAGTGGATTGGGATTCGGTTCGTCTGACGGATCGCATGTTTGATGTGGCGCATATGTTGTGTCATTATATTCCAGAGCATCAGTGGCGTCAATGGTTGAGAGACTACGGCTATAAGTACAATCAGACAGTTCTGGAAAAATTGTATTGGTACGGCCAGTATTCTTACTTGAGCCAGATTACCAAATACTTTGTAAATCAAGATTTAGATAATGTAAACCGGGAGATTTATGCCTTGCGTGTCTTCCGTGACAAGTATGGAAAGAAAAGATGAGAGTAAGAAATCGTAAAGGGGCGACAGAGTTACTAGAGGCTAATCCCCAGTATGTTGTCCTCAATCCCTTGGAAGCTAAAGGGAAATGGCGAGACTTGTTTGGAAATGATCATCCTATTCATGTTGAGGTTGGAAGTGGGAAAGGGGCCTTCGTATCAGGAATGGCCAAACAAAATCCTGACATCAACTATATCGGGATTGACATCCAAAAGTCGGTATTAAGTTATGCCTTGGATAAGGTATTAGAAGTTGGAGTGCCTAATATCAAGTTGTTGTGGGTAGATGGTTCAGATTTGACGGACTACTTTGAAGACGGTGAAATTGATCGTCTCTACCTAAACTTTTCAGATCCTTGGCCTAAAAAACGTCATGAAAAACGCCGTCTGACCTACAAGAGTTTCTTGGACACCTTCAAGCGCATCTTGCCTGAGAATGGGGAAATCCATTTCAAGACAGACAATCGTGGTTTGTTTGAGTACAGTTTGGTGAGTTTTTCTCAGTATGGGATGAAACTGAACGGAGTTTGGTTGGACTTACATGCCAGTGATTTTGAAGGCAATGTCATGACGGAATATGAGCAAAAATTCTCCAACAAGGGTCAAGTAATCTACCGAGTTGAGGCAGAATTTTAAGAAATACCTTAAAAATCAGCCGTTTGAGTGCTTATACTTTACATAAATTGACAAACGTGCTATACTGATAGTAAGAATATGAGAAAGTGAGGCGGAGATGTATCTTCGCCTCTTGCTTATGAGGAGGTGTTGTCCTATCGCAACGATTGTAGAATTAGTAACGGAACTTCTTCAACCAGCCATTCAAGAACCCTTTGAATTAGTGGATGTTGAATATGAAAAAGTTGTAGGAGATTATGTTCTAAGTATCTTTGTTGATAAAGTCGGTGGTATTACTTTGAACGATACGGCAGATTTGACAGAAGTGATTAGTCCACTCTTGGATCAACTTCAGCCAGACCCATTTCCAGAACAGTATTTCCTAGAAGTGACGAGTCCTGGTTTGGAGCGTCCTTTGAAAACCAAGGATGCCGTCGCTGGAGCAGTTGGGAAATACATCCATGTTGGGCTCTACCAAGCTATTGATAAGCAAAAAGTCTTTGAAGGAACTCTGTTGGCCTTTGAAGAGGATGAGTTGACCATGGAGTATATGGACAAGACGCGTAAGAAAACTGTCCAAATTCCATACAGTTTAGTATCAA
>CAUVUZ010000121.1:0-2826 GCA_963555095.1 uncultured Streptococcus sp.
CAGATCAGGTGCGGTCGAAGTTTAACACTTCCTCTCAGACTGTACACAGACTCCCGTATCTTATATGGACATATGATAACGCAAAAGCAAGGATAAGTCAAGGAAACTGCTTACAGAAAATCTTGAAAAAGAGTTTGAAGACAAATGCTTCAAACTCTATCATATCTTTCTTATTTAGCCTCGTACCAAGTTGCTCCTTCATTCTCATCAGCGATGAGGGGAACACTGAGCTGGATGGCTTCTTCCATGGTTTGTTTCACCAGCGCTTTGACCGCTGCTAGTTCTGCCTTCGGAACCTCAAGGACAATTTCATCGTGCACTTGCAACAGCATCTTGGTCTGATAACCGCCTTCTACCAAAGCCTTGTCTAGCTGAATCATAGCAATCTTGAGGATATCTGCTGCCGAGCCTTGGATAGGAGAGTTGATGGCAGTTCGCTCTGCAAAACCACGAATGTTGAAGTTGCGCGAATTGATATCTGGCAACTCACGACGACGCTTGAAGAGAGTCTCTACATAGCCCTTATCACGCGCCTCACGCACCACCTCATCCATGTAGTTTTTAATACCTGGGAAGCGTTCAAAGTAGGTATCAATGTAAGCTTTGGCCTCCTTACGGCTGATGCCTAGATTATTAGACAAGCCAAAGTCTGAAATTCCGTAAACCACTCCAAAATTTACCGCCTTGGCATTACGACGGTCGTTTGGAGTCACATCCTCAGGGTGTTCAATTCCAAAGACACGCATGGCTGTCGAGGTATGGATGTCAGCTCCTTCTTGGAAAGCCTTAATCAAGTGCTCATCTTTAGAGATATGAGCCAAAACGCGCAATTCAATCTGTGAATAGTCCGAGCTGAGCAGCACGCTATCTTCCCACTCAGGTACGAAAGCCTTACGAATGAGACGGCCTTGCTCCAAACGAACAGGGATATTTTGCAAGTTTGGATCTACACTAGACAAACGTCCGGTCTGGGTCAAATCTTGCACGTAGCGCGTGTGAATCTTGCCATCATCCAAAATCCAATCCTGCAAACCAATCACATAGGTAGATTGAATCTTCGCAATCTGACGGTAATCGAGGATTTTTTTAACAATTGGTGCAATAGGAGCTAGGCGCTCCAACACATCCACGGCTGTCGAGTAACCTGTCTTGGTTTTCTTGGTGTATTCTAGAGGAAGACCCAGTTTTTCAAAAAGGAGGACGCCCAACTGCTTAGGGGAATTGATATTAAACTCCTCACCAGCCAACTCATAGATTTCTTGAGTGAGTTGCTCAATGACGACCTCATTTTCAGCCTGCATCTCAAGCAAGGTTTCTCTTTTGACCTTGATCCCAGCGATTTCCATCTTGGCAAGGACAAAGGCCAGAGGCTGCTCCATGTCATAGAGAAGATCTAACTGCCCATGTTCACTGAGTTTTTCAAGCAAAACCGGCTCGGTCTCAACCAAAACAGCAACCTTGCGAGCCAAATGCTCCAAGAATTTATCCCGTTCAGGGATGGCTTTCTTAACTCCCTTGCCGTAGAAAGTCTCATCATCGACTAAGTATGTTTGACCGTAGAGACTCGCAATGGTTGAGATTTCATTATTCTCGACTGTTGAGAGTAAGTATTTTGCCAAACGACTGTCAAAAGCAGGTGCCTGCAGGTTCAAGCCCAAGCGATTTAACAGAACCTTCGCTTTCTTAAAGTCATACACTTTCAGAGGTGTTTTTTCTAAAAATTCCTTGAGAATCGGCTCCTGCAAGAGATCAAGTTTGTCTGTAGCGTAAAGTTTATCCCCACAAGACCAAGCAAAACCAACCAAGTCATCTGTATGGTAGTTCTCACCAAAGAGTTCAAAATGGAAGATAGAGTCGGAACTCAGCATGTCTTGACTGACGTGGTCAACGATAGTGAAATCCAAACTTTCAGGCGCATCCGTTGATGACACATTTAGAGTTTGCTTGAGCTGTTTGAAGCCCATCTGATCGTAGAATTTCCCGAGATTTTCCACATCTGGGCCATTATAGACCAAATCATCAAGGCCAATCTCAATCGGTGCCTGAGTCTCAATGGTTGCTAGTGTTTTCGATAAAAAGGCCTGTTCCTTGTCATTGATGAGATTTTCCTTCATCTTAGAAGCCTTCATCCCATCGATATTTTCATAAATACCCTCGAGCGATCCGTGTTCCAGCAAGAGCTTGATACCCGTCTTTTCACCGATTTTCGTGACACCAGGGATATTATCAGACTTATCCCCCATAAGAGCCTTAAGATCAATAAACTGAGCCGGTGTGAGGCCCATCTTTTCCATAAGATAGTCTGGCGTAAAGGCCTCAAACTCAGCCACACCTTTCTTGGAAATCTCGACCACAGTATGCTCATCCGTCAACTGGATCAAATCCTTGTCTCCGCTAACGATTGTCACATCAAAAGAATCCTTCTCAGCCAATCGACCTAGGGTCCCGATGATATCATCCGCTTCATACTGGGGCAGCTCATAGTGGCGAATCCCAAGATGGTCTAACAACTCACGAATGAAGGGAAATTGCTCACGAAACTCATCTGGAGTTTTAGCACGTCCACCCTTGTAGTCTGCATACATCTCTGTTCGAAAAGTCGTCTTACCTGCATCAAAAGCTACCAAAACATGACTAGGCTCAACACGCTCCAAGACATGATTCAACATGAGTTGAAAGCCATAGATTGCATTGGTATGAAGGCCATTAGCATTTTTAAAACGATCCAACTGCTGATAGAGCGCAAAAAAAGCTCGAAAAGCAACTGAAGATCCATCAATTAATAATAATTTTTTCTTGTCCATACACCCATTATAAAGGAAAGCA
>CAUVUZ010000122.1:0-2815 GCA_963555095.1 uncultured Streptococcus sp.
AAATCTCCCGATATGAAGATTCCTGTCTTCTAGCCTGATTTTCTGGATAAGCCCCACAAACTCTTGTCCATCAAAGATTGAAAAGATTCCTTCCAAATCTTGCAAGATTTGAATTGTTAAGGGAAAAGGAATCATTGTTCCCATCCATTGTTCTTGAAAGGATTTGCCAAGAGAGTTAGACCATTGGCATACGAGTTGAGCCTTTTCTAGGCTCACATTTTCTTCAAAACGAATTGTCATCTTGACCTCCCACCTTATCTATGTTTCTCCATTATACTACTTCTTCTATTTTTTACGAATAGATAAGTATGATTGATCTTTATTTTTTTCTTGTTGGGAGCATTCTCGCTTCCTTTCTCGGTTTGGTCATTGACCGTTTCCCTGAGCAATCCATTATCCGACCGGCTAGTCACTGCGATTTCTGTCAGACTCGCTTGCGTCCCTTAGATTTGATTCCTATCCTTTCGCAGGTGGTTAATCGTTTTCGCTGTCGCTACTGCAAGATTCGCTATCCGTTCTGGTATGCCCTATTTGAATTGGGCTTGGGATTCCTCTTTCTGTCTTGGTCTTGGGGCTTTCTTTCCTTGGGGCAAGTCATCCTCATCACTGCTGGTTCAACCTTGGGTATCTACGACTTTCGCCATCAGGAATATCCCTTACTGGTCTGGCTGACGTTTCACCTAATCCTCATGGCTTGCTCTGGTTGGAATCTGATTATGCTCTTTTTCCTTGCCCTTGGAATCATGGCTCATTTTATCGATATCCGAATAGGCGCAGGGGATTTTCTCTTTCTGGCTTCTTGTTCGCTCGTCTTTAGCGTGACCGAATTACTCATCTTGATTCAGTTCGCTTCTGCGGCAGGGATTTTAGCCTTTCTTTCGCAAAAGAAAAAGGAAAGACTTCCTTTTGTGCCTTTCCTCTTACTTGCTGCTTGCATGATTATTTTTGGTAAGCTACTGCTTGTTTGATAAAGTCCTCAATTGGCTCTCCTTGGTGGAGAGCTTTTACGATTTTTGAACCGACGATAACGCCATCTGACACTGCATTGAAACGTTCTACATCAGCTTGACTAGAAACACCAAAACCTGTCAAGACTGGGATGTCAGCTACTTGATGCAATTGTGCCAAGTGCTTGTCCAAGTCTGCACGGTAATTGCCTGACTTCCCTGTCACCCCATTAATGGCAACGGCATAGACGAAGCCTTCTGCCCCTGCAATCAACTCTTTTTGACGCTCAAGTCCTGTTGTCAAACTAACTAGGGGAATCAAGGCGATGTCTGTGTCTGCCAAAAATGGTTCTACAAAGTTAGCATGTTCATGAGGCAGGTCTGGGATAATCAAACCCTTAACTGCTGTATCTGCCAAATCTTTGACAAATTTCTCAACACCGTACTGAAATAGGGGGTTGAAGTAGGTCATAATGACAAGTGGAACTTCTGTTTCAATGCTTTTCAAGGTTTCCACCAAAGCCTGGGTAGAAGTTCCGTGAGCTAGACTGCGCAAGCCTGCTTCTTCGATAACAGAGCCATCTGCAACAGGGTCTGAAAAGGGAATACCCACTTCAATGGCTGAAACACCCAAATCTTCTAAAAAGTGGATTGTTTCACCTAGGCCATCCAGACCTTTCTCATGGTCCCCAGCCATGATATAAGGAACAAAAATTCCTTTTCCAGTCGCTTTTATAGCGTTCAATTTTTCTGTTAGTGTCTTAGGCATGAGCTTCTCCCTTCTTTGCTGCATCTGCTTCCAAGCGGTCTTTGACTTGAACTACATCCTTGTCCCCACGACCGGATAGGCAGACAATCATCGACTTGTCTGGTCCAAGTTCTTTGGCCAATTTCACTGCAAAGGCAATGGCGTGGCTAGATTCCAAGGCTGGGATAATTCCTTCCACACGAGACAAGAGTTGGAATCCTTCCAAGGCTTCCTCGTCAGTCACAGGAACATAGCTGGCACGTTTGATATCGTGGTAGTGAGAGTGTTCTGGACCGATACCAGGGTAGTCTAACCCTGCTGAGATAGAAAAGGCTTCTAAGATTTGACCATGAGCATCTTGGAGTACATCCATGAGGGAACCATGGAGAACACCTGGACGACCCTTAGTCAAGGTAGCTGCGTGGTGCTCCGTGTCCACACCAAGTCCAGCTGCTTCAGCCCCATACATGGCTACTGACTCATCTTCTACAAAGGGATGGAAAAGGCCGATAGCATTAGAACCACCACCAACACAGGCTACTAGGGCATCTGGTAAATCTTGACCTGTCAAGTCACGGTACTGTTGTTTAGCTTCTCGACCGATGACACTTTGGAAGTCACGAACAATTTCTGGGAATGGATGAGGTCCCAAGGCAGAACCAAGGATATAGTGGGTATCGTCGATATTTGCCACCCATGAACGAAGGGCTGCATTGACCGCATCCTTAAGCACGCGCGAACCATCTGTCACGGCCTCAACCTTAGCTCCCAAAAGCTCCATACGGAAGACATTGAGGGCTTGGCGTTTGACATCTTCTTCACCCATGTAGATGGTACATTCCATGTTAAAGAGGGCTGCAGCTGTTGCAGTTGCCACACCGTGCTGACCAGCACCTGTTTCTGCGATAATTTTCTTTTTACCCATGCGTTTAGCCAGAAGAACCTGTCCCAAGGCATTGTTAATCTTGTGAGCACCTGTATGGTTGAGGTCTTCCCGTTTGAGATAAATCTTGGCTCCGCCAATATGCTGGGTCAAGTTTTTTGCGTAGTAAAGGGGAGTTTCACGTCCTACATACTGGCGCAAAAGTTGGTTTAATTCCTCTTGGAAACTTGGGTCTGC
>CAUVUZ010000123.1:0-2776 GCA_963555095.1 uncultured Streptococcus sp.
GAATCAAAAACACCCTCTCCTTCCTCGTCTTTGCTTTTAGTACAAGTGGCCCTATCTTCCTCATGTGGATCCGTCCCAAAGCTTACGTGGCTACCTTACTCGCGCGTGGAAAATCCCAAGAATACATTGACCGTATCATGGTCGCTCCAGAGTTAGACAAAATCCTTCTCTTTGTCGCAAGCATTCTCCTTTGTGCCTTGATTGGTGCTGTGATGGGGCAATTTCTAAGTCAAAAAATAGCCGATAAACTATAAGGTAAAAGCCCTGAAGACTAGCAATGCCTAGCTTCAGGGCCTTTTTGTATACAATCTTAAAATTCACTATAGATAAATTCTTGAATATTTGAAAAATCAGTCACAAAACAGTAAATCACGATGCTCAAGATAACCGTATAGAAAAATAGTGTCCACAAGATTAAACGATGTGTGTTAGTTAGCTTGGTTTGCAAATTTGTAAAGTTCTTTTTCAACTTCCATCCATCCTTTCACTCCAACGTGCATCACGTCAAATAAAAAGTAATCATCATACTCTCTGTTTCCATAGTTTAATACGGTTGCACCATGGCTTTTTGCGACATCTTCTATTTTTTTATAAGTTTTTTCTCGCATCTCTCTTGAGACACCAGTGTAGTCATTCCATTTCCCGTTTACTGGGAAAATAATGACCTCAACTTCAATTCCCAATTCCTTAGCAACTGTCAAGAAAAGTTCCATATCTGAATACTCCGGTGACTCTAGGTAGCTCAAATCTTTATTGGAATCTTTCAGCGATGCATAGCGATCTTTTAAGTAAGTATTGTAGTAGTTATTATCAACAGCATAGTCGTTATTGTCTGTTTTCTTTTTGACCTCTTCCACAAACTGATCCGTCATCTTTTCCCAATCATAGTCTGGGGTTTTGTCTCCTAGTGAGGGATAATCTGATTTGGCATGTTTTTGATAAAAAGTCTGTTTGAGCTTAAAGGAATACATCGCGTTCTCAAACTCTAATAGTTTTTTATCAACAATGGTTCCTTTTCCATCTATGAAATAACTTTTATATCTTTTGTAGATGTCATTTTGTTGCTTGTTCCCCTTGGTAATCTCGATAATACGATTGATTAGTTTTTCTTTCGTTTCCTTACTAATCTTGTCATTATCTAGCATATGGAAAATATGTTCCTGAGAAGCCTTGTTCAAAAAGGCATCTTGATGGATCCCATCTTTTTCAAACCACTGAACAGACTCTACTATAGCCACTTTTCGCTTACTCATAGATCCTTCAATAGAGCCCAAGGTTGTAGCCTGAATGATGTTTTGAGAATAACTAGTCCCAATCTGCATGATATTAAAATCGTTGTAGTTAAAAATTTTATTGGGATGATAGTCTTCATTTATCGTCGCAACCAACTCTGAGGAACCCATTAGAACCAGTGTATTGGGAGTGATATTGCTTGTTAAAATATCTCTACTTTTATATTTTTCATACGAGGTGCTATAACGAATACTGTTATCCTTGACTTTATAATAATCATCAATCTTCTTGACATACGTCACATTTAAAAGGGCAAGCGTCGCAATTACGAGCACAAGCGATAGTAAAAATGCTTTTAATTTAATCATCTCGTTTTATCCTATCCCTTCGATCTGTCCGATTTCTTTTCAATCTCTTATCTCTTTAAAATCGTAAGCAAGATTTTATAGGGTTCACCTGAAAAGATAAAGAAACCAACCATAACCAAATTCATGGTCACAAACCAACTTAGTAGCTTATACCAGTTTTTGTTTTTATTTTTCTTATAAAAATTGCTTTTCTTTTGATACACTTCAAATCCAGCCATCAAGACACCATGGTAAAAACCATAGACAATGTAGCTAACACTAAGACCATGCCAAAAACCCATGACCAACATATTGACCATATAGGCATAGGTTGCATTGTGTAGTCTATTTTTAAACCATTTTTTCCTGATAACCTGCATCAATACTCTTGAAAATACAAAATCTCTCAACCAGGTCGACAAGGTGATATGCCATCTGGTCCAAAAATCCTTGATATCGACACTCAAGAAAGGTTTGTTAAAGTTCATCGGTGTCTGAATACCTAGAATGTTACTACTTCCAACGGCCATTAGACTGTAGCCTGCAAAGTCAAAGAACAGATACAAGGTATAGAGATACATATACTTGATTGAGTAAACGATTGTGCCAGTATTGCTTAGAGCGAGTAACATCTGATAAACATAGGTTGATAAAACAACCTTGTAAAGAAGGCCTAGAACGATACGATACACACCGTCCCCTGCTAACTCTAGATACTCTTTTCGAGGCATGACCTCGTTTATCTCTTTTAAAAATCTCCTACTCCGATCAATCGGACCAGCACTAACTGTTGGGAAAAAGAGCAAAAACTGTAAGTAATCTTTTACACTGATTTTTTCTTTGATCAAGCCATCCGATATCTCTAGCATGATCTGAATAGTCTTAAAGGACATGTAAGAAATTCCAATAAAGGCCAACAAATGTAGAGAAGTCAGGGCAAAGACTTTATTGATCACTAAAGGAAGAATGGAAAGGAACACCAGTGGTTTCAGCCGCTTTGCTTCTATCCTCTGTGCTAGAAAAACCAGAAAATATTGATAAACGACAAAGGCGAGCAAATAGACCATCATCGCTCGACTCTTACCATAGATAGCTCCTGCAAATAAGAGGGAGAGCGTCAAAATATAGTAGTCCTTACGTTTTTCAAAAAAGTTTACCACAAAACCAATCAGTAAAACTACAAACAAGAGAAGGAA
>CAUVUZ010000124.1:0-2708 GCA_963555095.1 uncultured Streptococcus sp.
ACTTTTGAAAAGTCACAATAATAACAAATCTGTGTACAAAAGGGAATATGCACATAGGCGGACGTTGGTTTTTTCTGCATAGTATTTATTATACCACAAAGACAGGCTTGCAGATAAAAATCACCATCTCCAAAAACCAGAGATGGTGATACTTTATACTTCAGTAATATCGATGATGATTTCTTCTTGGTCTTCAGCAACGTCTGGAGTTGCTGACTGTTCTTGCCACTGCTCCTTGAGATTGTTAAAGGTTTCCTTTGACGCTTCTGTCGCTTGTCGAGCACAGTTTTTAGCTTGGTCAAGGACACTATCAAAAGTGATTTCACCAGATTCTACTTGTTCCTTTGTTTTCAGCACAAAGTCCCTTGCCTGTTCCTTCACTTCTGTCAATTTCTCACAGACTTGCTCTCTAGCGCATTCTGGATCTTCTCTCAAATCATCTAGAAAATCCTGAGCTTGACTACAAACTTGCTTGCCCTTGTCACTCGTCAAAAACAAAGCAAGAGCTGCACCAGAAACAGTTCCTAAAAGGATAGAGGATAGTTTACCCATAAGATTTCTCCTTTTCTATTTTTTGAAAATTTTACTTGCGAAACGAAGAGCTGACAAGCCTGCACCTGTCTTAATGGTCTTTGAACCAGCAGATGAAGCTTTTTTGCCTAAAACACGTGCATGTTGGTTGAGATCAGATACTGACTCAGACAAGTCTGCCACAGCTGTAAAAAGTGGATCAATCGTCGCAACTTTGATATTGATATCGTCTGCTAACACATTAACCTTAGCCAACAATTCATTGGTCTGATGCAAGGTAACGTTCACATCTGAGCTCAACGTTTTGATGGTTTTCTCTGTTTCATCAATCATACGACCTGCTTTTTGAATCGTGATTGTCAAATAGACTAAACAGACAATCAAAGCAATCGCAACAAGAATATATGCAACTTCTAACATTTATTTTTCCTCCTCTGTATGATAGAAAGGGGCTTTCTTTCGATTTTGATAAAGTATGATAAAAATACCAAGTCCGATAAGGATAACTGATAACCATTGAGAAACTCGCAAACCAAAGAACATGAGACTATCCGTCCGCATCCCTTCAATGATCATACGACCAAAGCCATACCAAATCAAGTAGAAAGCAGTAATCTGACCGCGTCTGATTCCCTTTAATTTTCTTCTAAAAATCAGAATCAAAGCAAATCCGATTAGATTCCAAACCGACTCATATAAGAAGGTCGGCTGACGGTAGCTACCATCGATGTACATCTGGTCACGGATAAAGCCCGGCAAATAATCCAGACTATCTACCGCTGCACCGTAGGCTTCTTGGTTAAAGAAGTTTCCCCAGCGTCCTAAACTCTGGGCAACCATGACGCTCGGAGCTGCAATATCTAAGAAATCCCAAGTATTGATCAGCTTTCTATCTGCAAAGATATAAAGGACAATAGCGCCCGCTATCAAACCTCCATAAATGGCCAAACCACCATTCCAAATGGCGATGATTTCACCTGGATTTTGCAGATAATAATCTAAACGAAAGAGTACGTAGTATAGTCTAGCACCTAAAATCGCAACTGGAAAAGCAATCAGGATAAAATCCAAAATATCATCTGATAGAATTTTCTTTTTGGGAGCTTCTTTCATAGCAAGATAGACAGCCAAGACCAAGCCAGCCACAATACACAAAGCATACCAACGAATGGAAAAAGGACCGATTTCAAATGCAACTGGATTAATCATCTTTCACCTCATTTTTGGAGATGAGATTAGTCAAGCGTTCTTCAAATAAACGCGTCGCATCAAATCCCATTTCTTTAGCGCGATAGTTCATGGCTGCCGCCTCAATAACAACAGAGATATTGCGTCCTGTTTTTACTGGGATGCGGATACGTGGAATCGTTACTCCAGAAACTTCTAGTTCTTCGGCATTATTTCCTAGACGATCAAAGGTCTTATGGGTATCATAATTTTCTAAGTAAACAGCCAACTGGACTTGCGAAGAATCTTTCACAGCACTTGCTCCGTAGAGACTCATCACGTCAATAATACCCACTCCACGAATCTCAAGTAAATGCTTCAATATTTCAGCGGGCTCTCCCCAAAGAGTCATTTCATCCTTGGCAAAGATATCTACACGGTCATCTGCTACCAAACGGTGTCCACGTTTCACAAGCTCAAGACCTGTCTCGCTCTTACCGATACCACTATCCCCTTGGATCAAGACACCCATGCCATAGATATCCATCAAGACACCATGCACACTCGTACGTTCAGCTAAACGGGAATCAAGGTAGCTAGATAACTCTCCAGATAAACGACTGGTTGATGTTCGACTGGTTAAAATCGCAATCTTACATTCCCTAGCAGCTTTCAACATTTCTTCTGGCACTACCAAGCCACGAGCAACGATAACCGCAGGTGTTTCAGGTAGAAACATTTTCTTCAAGACTTGATAACGGTTATGGGCAGGCATGGCGACCAAATAGGACCACTCCTTCATCCCTAACAGCTGAATCCGTTCCGGAGTATAGTAATCAAAATAGCCCGTCATTTCAAGACCAGGTCTCATAATGTCCGCAGTATTGATTTCCTTTTCAAGCAATTCGCCTTCACCATAGACAATATCTAGTCTGAGCTTTTCAATGACTTCTCTTACTAAAACCGACATAATTTCCTCCTTCAATCGAGTTCTCCCTACTATTATATCA
>CAUVUZ010000125.1:0-2665 GCA_963555095.1 uncultured Streptococcus sp.
TCAATTCATATTGTCCTTGTGTACTCAAGGCATTCATGAGTTCAGCTGTCTTAACCGCATCATTCCCCAAAAGATGGAAAATTAAACGCTCCAAGTTTGAAGATACCAAGATATCCATAGATGGGCTAGTTGTCACCTTAAACTCACGTTTCTTATCGTAAACACGGGTTTTAAAGAAATCTGTCAAGACATTGTTATCATTTGAAGCACAGATCAATTTGCCGACTGGTAGACCGATTTGCTTAGCGTAAAAGGCAGCCAAGATATTTCCAAAATTTCCTGTCGGTACTGTGAAGTTGACCTTATCACCAGCCACAATCTCACCAGACTTGACCAACTGAGCGTAGGCATAAACATAATAAACAATCTGTGGTACCAAACGGCCAATATTCATAGAGTTAGCTGATGAAAACTGTAGCTTATTGGCAGCCAATTTTTCACGAAGTTCCACATCGTTGAACATGTGCTTCACGTTTGTTTGTGCATCGTCAAAGTTTCCATCAATAGCAATAACATGAGTATTGTCGCCAGTCTGAGTAGTCATTTGCAACTCTTGTACCTTGCTGACACCATCCTTTGGATAAAAGACGATAATCTCAGTTCCAGGCACATCTGCAAACCCTGCCATAGCAGCTTTCCCAGTATCACCAGATGTCGCTGTCAAAATGACAATCTTGTTCTCCAAACCATGCTTTTTAGCCGCTGTTGTCATAAAGTACGGTAAGATAGACAAGGCCATATCCTTAAAGGCAATTGTTGAACCATGGAACAATTCCAAGTTGTATTGCCCATCCAGTTTCACCAATGGCGCAATAGCTGGAGTATCAAACTTACTATCATAGGCATTGTCGATACAGTAGTCCACCTCCTCAGCCGTAAAGTCATCTAAAAATGCTGACAAAACTAACTTAGCCACTTCTTGGTAAGAAGCATCTTTCAATTTTTCAAAGTCCAAATCTACCTTTGGATAAGAAAGCGGTGTAAACAAACCACCATCCGTCGCCAAACCTTGCAAAATAGCTTGGCTGGCAGTCACTGTATTATTGGCATCACGCGTTGATTGATAAACTAATGTCATAATCTCTATCCTTTATCTATAGTCTCTTCCATTATATCATGATTTTTCAGAAAATTCTCGCTTTATAAGAGAAATTATAGCCCCAATTCTTTCTTCAAAGACTCTAAATAAACCATTTCTTGCTTATCTCTTTTCTCCAGTCCTTCCTCAGCTAGAAGGAGTAAACCTTTTGAAAACTCGACAATTGCAGTTTCTTCCTCATCTGTTAGCCTTTTCTTAGAAAATTGCCGTCTCAATGACTTGTAATCCCGACCAAATGTGATAAAAAATGGAGCAGCTCGCAAGTAAGCTTCTAACTTATCTAAATTAACTAATAATCCCAAGTGAAAGGCAGCAGAAGCAAAAGTCCTATCAAGCGGCTGAGTACACACACTACGAAACTCAACTGTTCCTCGAGTCGTTAAGTCTTGGTACTGATAACTACGATGTGTCTGAAAGTCCTTCTCCTGAGGATAAAGAAGGATCTCTTTCCCATCAAGGGCGAAGGCACGAATTTCCGGGGTTCCTAAGTAATCTTTTGCTCGAATTGGATAAAAATAATAGGTTTCACCATCCCGTTCCGCAGTAAAAATCGCAGAGTGATCCAGATAATCAAAAAAATCATCCTCATCCTTAAAGAGTCTAGCATTGACACCTACATTTTCAGGATAAATCCCATGCATAGACTCTTCCCAAAAAATATCCCTAGAAATCTTGGTATTCCAATCTTCTCCTGAAAACTCTGAATTGGCAAACAAATAAGCTTTTGCTGCTTCAATTTGCGTAAAAGCGTTAATGACCCGCAGAAAGTTAGACCTTGAAACATCCAGTTGAACTTGGCTCCCACAGATAAAAGCACCATATCGTGGATAATCGTGTAAATCCGTTCTTGGAACGGTTCTGCTCAACTTCAAATAGTTCATTAACATCTGATAGCGTGCATAAGCAACTGGTTGATTCGCATTATCTTCCCAGTATGGATGGATACCAGAACCAACAATGGCATGATTTGTTTCACTCAACTTTTTCTGAATCAGATCCATGTAGTCTCTAAAACGCTCTTCAACCTCTTGGATGGATTTAGTCCTACCAAAGGCAAACTCAACGGTCGTATAAGCAACTTCAAATAAGATTGTATCCTGACTGACCGGATCTAGTAACTGAATTGGATTGCCAAAATCATCCACTTTTTCGATAGTAAAACCCAGTACTGATGGTAAATACCGAAAGAGTTCCTTAACAACCTCAATATCCGTAGCCTTACCCTCTAAATTTACAACAGGATACTCCAGCTCAACCCCAACAAATAAATCAGGCTTCTCTTTTATATTTTCTAAGTAGCGCTTCTTAAGCAAGTCAACCGAACGAGACATTAACCACCAAACTCTTTCATAATCTACATAAAATGTGAATAAGTAATATTATACCAAAAACACACTAAAAATGATTAGAATAAGAAGAAAAAGATCATTCATCAGTTATCTGTACTTAAAGAAAAATATCAAAATCTTCACTAAATCAAAAAACAAGGTCCGAAAACCTTGTCTTTCATACTATACCGGCGGCCGGGGTCGAACCGGCACGTCCTTGCGGACACTGGATTTTGAG
>CAUVUZ010000126.1:0-2643 GCA_963555095.1 uncultured Streptococcus sp.
CTGACATCAATCAAATGATGAGGAACTGCAGCTTGCTCCTCTGGGCTAGCCTTGGCCGTCCCAATATCTAGCCTTCTGTATACTTGCTGACTGTCACCGCTGACCACCTCTCCACCAAAGCGCTTGGCCACTTCAATAGAAAGGGCTGTCTTCCCAACAGCTGTCGGTCCAACAATCACAATTATTTTTGTTTTCATCTTTTTTCCTTGAAAAATTCCCATTTTTTCGTTACTATTATTATATCATAAAAAGGTCAGTCAGAAAAATGCTACCTCTTGGGGAGTCTGGCTGATCGGGAAGATAAAGGAGGAAGACTCATGGCTAAAGGATTCGCTAAAGGTCTTGTAACAGGTGTCGCAGGAACTGTCGCTGCCGTTGCAGGTGCAGTATACGCAATTAAAAAGAAAGTGATTGAGCCAGAAGAGCAAAAAGCAGCTTTCATCGAAGAAAATCGCAAAAAAGCAGCTCGCCGCCGCGTATCACATTAAGCAACAAAAGAAGTTGAGATTTCTCAACTTCTTTTTATTTTCTTAAATAGCCAAATCAAACTTCAGTTGTGGCTTGACTGGATCATAGTCAACTAACTCAAAGTCTTCCGCTTTGATATCAAAGAAATTGGTCCCATCAGGCACATTCAAGACTAAACGAGGTTGGCAGTTTGATGGCTCACGACGAAGCAATTCCTCTGCTTGTTCAAACTGATTATCATAGATATGGAGATTATTAATAAAGTAGAAGAACTTCCCTACTTTCCAGCCAAAGTGTTTAGCAATCATCATTTGCAAAGCTACGTACTGCATAGCGTTAATGTGGTGAGCCACCAGCATATCATTAGAACGCTGGGTCAAGGTCGCATCCAGATAGATTTCCCCATCTACTCGACGGACATCAAACATGGTCTGAAAGGCGCATGGAAGAAGACCATCTGTCTCCTCAAAAGCTTGGTAATCCCAGAGCGAGATGATATTTCGACGGTTCCAAGGGTTGGCTTCTAACTGCTTGAGTATCTTGTTAATGATGTCGTGTTTCTTAACGACCGCCCCATAGCGTTCACCGATGGTTCCCGTATCTCCCACTTCCCAGTCATTCCAGTAGTGGACATTGTACTTGCTATTCAGCACTTCTAGGCTATTAGACTGATCCTGGTAAATCCAAAGCACTTCCTTGATAGCGGATTTGATAGCGATTGGTCGTAGGGTTGTGATGGGGAATTCCCCCTTAGACAAATCATACTCCGCAAAGGCACCCGTTACGTACTTGGAGTTGGCAACAGTCCCATCCTTGTACTTAGGACGTGCTTGTTCAGAAAAGACACCGTCTTTGAGGATTCGTTCAATATTATCTTTAAAAATCGTATCAGCTTTTGTCATTTACTCTCACCTCAACTTTTATTCTTAACTAGTATAGCATAAAAAATCTTTTCTACATACTCAGATAATCGATGGCCTTTTTATATTTTTCTAATCGTTCCAAATCCTTATCAGTGACAGAACTCAGTCGCGATAAATCCGAATTATGCTTCAAATCTGCTAATTTGACAACGCGTGCTAGGGGATTAGATTTCACATTTTCTAGATATGTTTGATAGTCTTGCCCCTTTTTCTTTGACAAAACCTGAACGGCAGTAACTACTGTTTCTGATAAACCAGCTAGTAATAGTTCTTCAGCTGAAAAAGGACTGTCCTCGATAACATCATGTAGCAGAGCCACTGCTTTTTCTTCTTCAGTATCAACTTGGCTTGCTACATAAATTGGATGTTCTACATAATCTACTCCTGCCTTATCAAATTGCCCTTTATGAGCTTCCGTAGCAATAGACAATGCTAATTCAAGCATGGGTTGTTTTGATGTGTTCATCTAGCGACTCCTTCCCCAAATTTAAACCTATTTCGTTTTATTCGACTTTTAAAAAAGAGCTTGATAAACACCAAGCTCTATTATCAATCTATCTTATTGCAATACAAGCGATGCTGCTCCGATTACTCCAGCGTCATTTCCTAGAGTTGCAAGAGCCAATTTTGTGGATGTGCGAACTTGTGGGAAGGTATTTTCGTCGTAGACTTTTTGAACACCTTGGAGAAGGAATTCTCCAGCTGCTGACACCCCACCACCGATAACGATAGTTGATGGGTTGAGGATTGATCCGATATTAGCACATGCAATACCCAAGTAACGTGAGAAGTTACGGTAAACGATCAAGGCAAGGTCGTCCCCTTCTTTTGCAAGGTCAAAGACAGTTTTGGCAGTTACTTCTTCGCCGTCATCAATCAAGCGTTTCAAGGCTGCATCGCCTTCGTATTCATCTGCATATCGACGAGTCAAGTTGACAATCCCTGTTGCAGAAGCAACTGTCTCAAGACAACCCTTCTTACCACAGGTACATGCGATTGGTTGGTCAAAGTCAACAGTGATGTGACCAAGCTCTCCTGCCGCACCAGCAACACCGTGGAGCAGTTTTCCTTCAGCGACGATACCACCACCAACACCGGTACCAAGTGTCATAAAGACAACGTCCGGTTGGTTGTCACCAGCACCCATCCAGCGCTCACCAAGAGCAGCTACGTTGGCATCATTATCAATGAAGAATGGAATACCCAAGGCTTTTTCAATCTTTTCTTTAATTGGTTGAAGGGTTTTCCAGTT
>CAUVUZ010000127.1:0-2597 GCA_963555095.1 uncultured Streptococcus sp.
CAGAAACTGTTGCTAAAATCTGATGTCCATTTTCAAGTTCAACCGTAAACATTGCGTTAGGCATTGTATCGACTACTTTGCCTTCAACTTCAATCACATCGTCTTTTGCCACGCAAAAGCACCTCCATAAATTTCGATTCGATGCCTCTGAAAACAGAGACAACAATTATAAGTCAGACTATCTCAGTATAACATTTGTAGCGATTTTTTGCAAGTGTGAAAAACGCTTTATTTCAAATTTGTCAATACTTTTTCGATGTCTTTGAACACATCATTGATATCTTGATTTCCTTCGATATCGTGGACTAATCCTTTGGCACGGTAGTGAGCAATGATTGGTTCACCTTGTGCAATATTCACATCCAAACGACGCTTCACTGTCTCAGGTTTATCATCTTCACGTTGGTAGTAATCTTCCTCTTTATAGTCAACTGGTGGGTTGAAAACTTTGTGGAAGGTTTCACCTGTTTCGCGGTGGATGATACGACCACTCAAACGTTCCAAGAGACAATCTGGATTCACTTCGATATTGATCACGCCTTCTAGTTCGATACCGAGTTCCGTCAATGTTTTGTCCAAGGCATGGGCTTGTTCAATCGTACGTGGGTAACCATCCAACAAGAAACCTGTTTCCTTGATGTCATCCTGTGAAAGGCGTTCTTTAACGATTCCATTTGTAACTTCATCTGGAACCAACTCACCTTTGTCAATATATGACTTGGCAAGTACACCCATTTCAGTTTGATTTGCCATAGCAGCACGGAACATATCTCCAGTTGAAATGTGTGCCACGTGGAATTGCTCCACAATTTTAGCTGCTTGCGTTCCCTTACCTGCTCCAGGTAAGCCCATAATCAAAAGATTCATGATAGGATCTCCTTATTTTGTATTTAAATAGAAGCAGAAATCTCTTTCAACCCCTATTTAAAAACAAAATAGAAGAGGGGAGACGAAAATCTCTCTGATAGATAGACCTTCATACTCCACTCTCTAAGCAAAAGTAATCTTGCTTTTATTCTGTTTTATCCATGAAACCAACATACTTACGTTTCAATAGGTAACCTTCTAGCTGTTTGATTCCTTCGATACCGGTTGAGATAATGATCAAAAGACTAGTTCCCCCAAAAGCAACAGCTTCTGAAAGACCAAAGACATCTTTTGCCACAATCGGCAAGATTGAAATCACACCAAGGAAGATTGATCCGACAGTAGCAAGGCGACGAAGAAGTTTCGACATGAATTCTTCAGTTCCCTTACCAGGACGGACACCATGAATGTAGGCTCCACTCTTTTGCAAGTTTTCTGCTGCTTTCTCTGGATTGATCTGTACAAATGTATAGAAGAATGTAAAGAGAATGATTAGCAAGGCATACATAGCAACACCAGTCGGAGATGTTGTAGATAACATTTCCTGTGCTGTACGTACCCAAGCCCAATCATGACCTGTAGCGCTGACAAACTGAAGAATAGCCGCAGGTGCTGCTGTAATGGAACTTGCAAAGATAACTGGGATAACACCAGCAGGATTGACCTTCAAAGGAAGGTAAGAACTGGATGGAGCACCTTGAGCAACTTTTGTATATTGGATCGGAATTTTATATTCTGCCTGTTGTACATATGTTGTAAAGTAAACAATCAACAAGACAGCGATAATGAGAATAACGACAAATATAATAGATGACGTCAACCGATCACTTGGAATATTGACAAAATAGTCCTCATAGATACCATGAATCATCTCTGGAATTGAAGCCACAATCCCTGCAAAGATAATCATAGACACCCCGTTACCATATCCCTTATCAGTGATTTGCTCCCCGAGCCAAGTAACAATCATAGTACCTGCAGTCAGGATAATACCAATCGTAACAAAGACTTGAGGGGTTAGATCTGTCGTTAATAATTTTGCACCAGATAGAGTATTAAAACCAGCAGTGATTCCGATTGATTGCACAAACGCAAGTACAAGCGCAATATAACGAGTCGCTTGGTTTATCTTTCTCCGTCCTACTTCCCCCTGCTTGCCCCACTCTACAAACTTTGGAACAATATCCATTTGTAGCAATTGAACAACGATGGAAGCTGTGATATACGGACTCACACCGAGTGCAAAAACCGAGAAGTTCTTCATGGCATTCCCTGAAACTAAACTAAGCATGTTTAAGAAGGATAATCCACTCAAAGCTTCCAGACTTTTTGCATTCACACCTGGTACAGTAATACTAGTCCCGATACGGAAGACAAGTATGATAAAAATCGTAAAGAGAATTTTTGATCGTACTTTCTTAACCTTGAGGGCCTCTTTTAATAATTTAAAAAACATAGGTCACCTCTCTAGATGACTTCTACTGAACCACCTTTAGCAGTGATAGCTTCTTCAGCTGTTTTTGAGAATTTAGCTGCTTTCACAGTCAACTTCTTAGTCAGCTCACCGTTACCAAGAATTTTAACGCCTGATTTTTCAGACTTTACAATTCCTGCTTCGATAAGAACAACTGGAGTAACTTCAGTACCATCTTCAAAAACGTTCAATTGATCAAGATTTACAATTGCATATTCTTTAGCGTTGATGTTAGTGAATCCACGTTTTGGAAGAC
>CAUVUZ010000128.1:0-2571 GCA_963555095.1 uncultured Streptococcus sp.
AAAACTTCATAAGCACTTCCTCAGCTCAGAAAACGCCAAGGCAGCCTATAAAATGGGTGTCCTCACCCTCATCTTCGGCTCCTTCCTAAAAGGCGTCTTCGACATCTACGGCACCCATTCAGTCTACCCAAGCTTCTACCTACCAGTGGGCCTGCTACTCTTGCTGGTCGCACTTTGCTTTGAAATCCACCAGAGGAAGGGGAGGGCAAAATAGGAAATTAATTACTAGAGCAACAGCACTCCATCCGTTGGATTCTCTTATCCAGCTGATGGGGTTTTGTTTATTACATAAGACAATTAGTTATCATAATTATCGTACCTTCAAAAAATCCTCGAGCACGGTAAGAAATAAAAAAATCTTGGTTGCAAAGCGCAACCAAGATTCCGTTTAAACTATTCTTCGTTTAACCTAACAAGAAGGTGTTTGAAATGTTCTTCATCCTCAACTAGTTTTCCAAAGAACAACTCATCAATTTGCTCGATTACGGGCACAGCTTTTTGTAAAATCTCTTCTCCCTTTTTCTTCAAAATAACAGCCTTGGCTCTTGAATCTCTGGAGTGTTCTTTTCTCTCTACATATGCATGTTTTTCTAATAGACTCAATATTTGAGAAGCAGTCATTACGTCTATCCCAGAAAGTTTAGAAATCATGACTTGAGTCACTTCGTCATTAGTTTGCGATAGATAGGCAAGCGAAGCTAAAACAACAAATTGAGGGTGTGTCAGATTCATTTTCTTTAACTCTTTTTTTATTATAAGATGCCATTTATTGTACACCCTCATGAACAGCAAGCCAGTTGATTGTTCTGAATCTTTTTTATATTTCGATGTAAACAAACAGCAATCCTCCTATCGTTCCAAAAGCTCTTTCAGAATAAATATAGAGTTAGGGACATCTGAGAACACCTGGCGTAAAAATTCTAAATGTTGCTTACCCTCACTATCTAAGGATACAGAATGTTTGACCGTTACACTTCCATCATTGTTCTCCATTATTTGGTGTCCAAAAAGGATGTCACCAAAAGGAGTGGCTGTTTTATCCCAGAATTCTTCGAAGGCTTTTACAAGTGTAAGTTGAAAATCCATAGGAGGCATACCTTCAAGCTCCATCGTCCCATGGGATCCAGTCTTAAAATCATCGTTTAATGTAATGTTTTTTAAATCCTCTTCCCAGGCATACCATTTTTCAATATTGGCATAATACTCCCAAACAGCTTCTTTTGTTGCTTTAATTTTCAAACTGAAACTAAATTCCATTGTTTTCACCCCAATTTATTAAGTGTACTTATTATATGTCATTTTACAATGTATGTCAACAAAAATCTTTTTAGAATCGTAAGAGCGGGGATGGCAAAATAGGAAATGAAATAACCGGAGGTCTGCCTATAGAGGCGCCTCCGGTTTGTTTTGGATATGAGGTTAAAACTTAACTATCTCTAGCTTCTAGACATAAAGTTCTAAATTGCTCATCTAATTCCGCTATCTCAAACAAGAGGCGGGACAAGTCTTCGTAATCTTCCTTTAGGCAAGACAGGTGGGCTTGTCCGAATAAAGAGGCTAAGTCTTCTTTAATTTTTGAACGCAGACTATCATGCTCTGCTAGAAATCTACTCAGGTAGAGATTTCTGACAGCAGCCAGTTTAAAGCTGAAATACTGATGCAGTTGTTTTTGCTCTTCATTCAAGCCATATTTGGCTACTGCCGCCGCGTAGAGTGAGAGGACGCCTTCTTGCCCTTGCAGGTATCTTTGGGCCATTATTTGCGAGGTGACCAGATAGATTGCGCTCGCGTCTGGATTAGCGACTCGCTTGAAATTACCCCACATAGAATAAGCGCCCCGCTTGTAGTCGATTGCCTGGGCTTGCCATGCTGGCAGAAAGTCTTCGAACTGAATCTTCATACAGGCAAAACCTGCTGGATCATGCAAGTAGAGATAGTCATCATCTAAATCATAAACTGAGACAAAGTGATCCACTCCGTATAAGTGAGTGTGGTTAGGATTATAGGTCAGATGCCCCATATCGAGTGGCCCCAACACTACCGGCCCATTAGCTAGAAGAGCTTTCAACTTCCTTCTGATTAAATTCAAATCAACCGCTTGCCCCTCTCTTAGATAATATTCTTCATAGTCAAAACCTAGAACTTCTAGGACATGAGAAATCGAAAGATCCGGCATGCCATTATCGAAAAATACTAATGGGTGCTGTTCATCTTCTTTGACAATGGAAGCCCCATTCCCCATCAACATAAGGGCCTCAAGATATTCCGGTCTCAGATCATAACCATAGGCCTCCAAAGCCATGGCTAAAGAATAGGTATAACAAAGCGATACGTCTCCAAAATAATTCTGCATCTAACTGCCTCCTTCTCATTGATAGCTTGATTATACAGTGCAGTTAGCTAGGCCACCCTAGAAAAAAGGAGCAGAATTTATGGGGTGTGGGGATTGGAAAGAGACACAAACCATAAAAAAAGCTCCCTTAGTTAGATTTTTAGCCAACTAAGGAGGCTTTTTTGGCTGTTTAATCATACTTCTTGCCGAATTTCTTCTCCAGCATTTTCTTGACTAGA
>CAUVUZ010000129.1:0-2542 GCA_963555095.1 uncultured Streptococcus sp.
ATGACATAATTTTCGAACCAACAACGGCATGCTCGGTTCCAAGAGCGATTTCTTTTCGCTCCTTTTTAGCATAGGCAATCAGTTGACGCAGACTTGACTTGGCAATCGGGCTAGCAAATAAGACTTTTTCTTTATTAAAGATATATTGTCCGTTATAAGTTATTGCAAAATCCAGATCTAAATCCTCCATCAATTCCTTGACAAAGAAAGGCCCTCGTCCTGTCGCCACTCCAACAAGCACCCCTTGTTCTTTCACAATCCTAATCGCGTCCTTAGTGGATTTCAAAACACTCTTACGATCGTTGACTAGCGTTCCATCGATATCAAAAAAAACAGCTTTGACTTCCATCCTATCCCATTCTCCCCTTTTGTGTTACAATGATTATACCACATTTCAGAGAGAGTGAGTAAATCATGCCTAAGAAAATCCTTGTTTTACATACAGGTGGGACTATTTCCATGCAAGCTGACGCCACTGGAGCCGTTGTAACTAGCCAGGAAAATCCCATGAACCATGTTTCCAATCCTCTTAAAGGGATAGAAGTCCATACCCTAGACTTTTTTAACCTACCGAGCCCCCATATCAAACCCAAACACATGCTAGCCCTCTACCATAAGATTAAAGAGGAAGCAGACCACTACGATGGAGTTGTCATCACACATGGAACAGATACGCTAGAGGAATCTGCCTACTTCCTTGATACCATGGAAATCCCACACATGCCCATCGTTCTAACTGGAGCTATGCGTAGTTCCAACGAACTCGGTAGCGACGGTGTATACAACTATCTGAGTGCTTTACGAGTTGCCAGCGATGACAAAGCAGCCGACAAGGGTGTGCTGGTCGTCATGAATGATGAAATCCACGCGGCCAAGTATGTTACCAAAACCCATACGACCAACGTCGGTACCTTTCAAACTCCTACTCACGGGCCTCTCGGTCTCATCATGAAGCAAGAAATCCTCTACTTCAAAACAGCTGAGCCTCGTGTCCGTTTTGATCTCGAACATATTCAAGGTCTGGTTCCCATCATCTCTGCCTATGCTGGTATGACAGACGAGCTGATTGATATGCTTGACCTAGATCACCTAGATGGATTAGTCATTCAAGCTTTTGGAGCAGGTAATGTACCCAAAGAAACAGCTCAAAAATTAGAAAGTCTCCTCCAAAAAGGAATCCCAGTCGCCTTGGTCTCACGTTGTTTTAATGGCATTGCTGAACCTGTTTATGCCTACCAAGGTGGGGGAGTTCAGTTGCAAGAATCTGGCGTTCTCTTTGTCAAAGAACTCAATGCTCAAAAAGCTCGCCTCAAATTATTAATTGCCCTTAATGCTGGACTAAAAGGACAAGAACTTCGCAATTACATGGAAGGTTAAAATTGAAAATCAGGAAATCTTTTCGATTCCCTGATTTTTTCTATTTACGTTTTCGTGTCGAACGACGTTCTGTCAAACCGTGAGGCAGGAGAACTTCACGTTCTTCCAACTCTTCCTTATGCATAATCTTGGTCAACATACGCATACTGATAGCACCAAGGTCGTATAGAGGTTGAGCAATTGTCGTTAAGTTCGGACGAGTGAATCGTGCAATTTGAGAATCATCTGTCGTAATGATTTCAAACTCTTCCGGTACAGAAATACCGTGATCTGCCAAGCCATTTAACACACCCGCAGCCAATTCATCACCTGTCACAACTGCAGCTGTAGCCTGTGAAGAAACCAAGCGCTCTGCCAAGGCATAGCCATCATTATAGCTGTATTTAGATTCAAATACCAAGCCCTCGCTATAAGGGATTCCTGCCTTTTTCAACGCTTCCTTGTAACCAATCAATCGAATTTTGCCGTTGATATCATCAACAAGTGGTCCACTGATAAAGGCAATCTTTTCATTTTCCTGAAGCAAATGAGTTACTGCATCAATCGTTGCTTGTTTGTAGTCAATATTAACACTTGGCAACTGGTGTTCAATATCCACCGTTCCTGCAAGGACAACTGGTGTCCGAGAACGAGAAAATTCTGAACGAATCTTTTCAGTCAAGTGATAGCCCATAAAAATGATCCCGTCAACCTGTTTTGAAAAGAGAGTATTAACTACTGAAACTTCTTTTTCATCGTCTTCATCACTGTTGGCTAGGACGATATTATACTTATACATCTCTGCAATATCATCAATCCCCTTGGCTAAGGTTGAAAAATAGCCATTAGTGATATTTGGAATCACAACACCAACTGTCGTGGTTTTCTTGCTGGCCAAGCCACGCGCTACCGCATTTGGACGGTAGTCAAGACGATCAATCACCTCTAGAACTTTTTTACGAGTGTTCTCTTTGACGTTCTTATTGCCATTCACTACACGGCTAACAGTTGCCATTGAAACCCCAGCTTCACGGGCAACATCATAAATCGTTACTGTATCATCTGTGTTCATTCTGTTTCCTTTCTATATTGAAAATTTCGCTTTCATACATCTGCTTAATCCATTTTATCACTTATTGTAAACACTTTCAAGTATTTTTTAGAGAAACTTTGAAAAAATTTCACA
>CAUVUZ010000130.1:0-2510 GCA_963555095.1 uncultured Streptococcus sp.
TTCTTTGATTTATTTGGACAATGCTGCTACGACTCCTATGTCAGCAGTAGCTATTGCAGAAATGACCAAGGTCATGCAAGAAACTCATGGTAATCCTTCTAGTATTCATGGTCATGGTCGTCATGCTGGCAAACTCTTGCGAGAAGCCCGTCAGGAGTTAGCCCATTTACTAGGAACCAAGCCACAACGAATCTTTTTCACATCTGGCGGAACAGAAAGTAACAATACCGCTATTATCGGCTATTGTCTCCGCAATCAAGAACGTGGAAAACATATCATCACAACAGCTATTGAACACCATTCTGTGCTTGAAACTATCGATTACCTGGTGCAACATTTTGGCTTTGAAGCGACCATCATCCAACCAGTAAATCAAGAAATCACTGCGCAGCAAATTCAAGAAGCATTACGTGACGATACCATCCTCGTTTCAACTATGTATGCCAATAATGAAACGGGTAGTCTCTTACCTATCGCTGAAATTGGACATATTTTAAAAGAGCATCCTGCTGCTTATCATGTTGATGCTGTTCAAGCTATCGGGAAAATCCCTATCCATCCAGAAGAATTAGGAATTGATTTCCTTAGTGCTTCTGCTCATAAATTCCATGGACCAAAAGGAATTGGTTTTCTTTACGCTTCGTCTATGGACTTTGATTCCTATCTTCACGGTGGGGACCAAGAACAAAAGAAACGGGCTGGAACAGAAAACCTTGCTGCCATCGTCGGTATGGTTGCTGCTCTCAAAGAAGACTTGGATCATCAGGCTGAGCATTACCAAAAACTAGAGGGATTAAAAACTGCTTTTTTAGAAGAAATTGCAGGTCTCAACTACTATCTCAACGAAAGCAAACACCAACTTCCTTATGTTTTCAACATTGGCTTCCCTGGTCAAAAAAATGACTTACTCTTGCTTCGGTTAGACCTTGAAGGAATTTCAATCTCAACTGGTTCGGCTTGTACTGCTGGTATTGTGCAGACCAGCCATGTCCTAGAGGCTCTTTATGGAGCGAATTCCCATCGCTTAAAAGAGTCTGTCCGTATCAGTCTTTCTCCTCTTAATACCGAGAACGAACTGAAACAACTGGCACAAACCTTAAAAAATATTATTGGAGATTAACCTAATGGCATTCGAAAAAACCATTAAACTACAAAACTGCCACTACAACTACACACTTAGCCCATCTGTCAAAAAATTCACACTAAAAGACAATACTTTCTTTGAAACAAAGGTAGGAAACTATGAACTGACTCGTCTACTTGAAAAAGTTCCTAATAGTGGTGAAGGTTTCCTACTAAAAATTATCATCAACAAAGAGCTTACAGGTGTTAAAATTAATATCACTGACAAATCAGGTCTTCGCTTGGTCAATATCTTTAAATCTGAAGAACACCTTATCCACCAAGAGAAATTCTACTTCCTCATGGACAGTCTTGTAGAACGCGGAATCTTCACAAAAGAAGAGAGATGATTGGCTATGTTTCGTTTGACTTATAAAGATAACTATCAAGTAGAACGTACACTTGAGTTTGCTGACTACGAAGAACTCATGTTATCCCTATCAGGCTGTGTGACCCTACCGGACACTCTCCTAATCAGCTCCTTAACACTCAATGATAAGGTAATTTATCAAGGATTGGTTGGCGATCTCTACCGATTTCTTTCACAAGCTAATTTTTCAGATTAAGACTAAGAATTTTCTTAGTTTTTTCTTGTTTTTGTTGATTTTTTCACAATGTTTCTATAAAATAGAAGAATAGAAAGGTTGTGATTTTGTGAAAGATAAACAGTCTGCTATTCCAAAAGCAACAGCAAAAAGACTCTCTCTTTACTATCGAATTTTCAAGAGATTTCATGCAGAAAAAATTGAACGTGCCAACTCTAAGCAAATTGCAGAGGCTATCGGTATCGATTCTGCAACTGTCCGCCGAGATTTTTCCTATTTTGGTGAACTTGGTCGTCGTGGTTTTGGTTACGATGTCAAAAAATTGATGACGTTTTTTGCTGACCTCCTTAATGATAACTCAATTACTAATGTTATGTTGGTTGGAATTGGCAATATGGGACATGCCCTTCTCCACTACCGCTTCCATGAGCGCAACAAGATGAAGATTATCATGGCCTTTGACCTAGATGACCATCCAGAAGTTGGCACCCAGACACCTGACGGGATTCCAATCTATGGCATCTCACAGATTAAAGAAAAAATCAAAGAAGCAGATGTCAAAACTGCTATCCTAACTGTTCCAAGTGTTAAATCACAAGAAGTTGCCAATCTTTTGGTCGATGCAGGTATAAAAGGTATTCTTAGTTTTTCACCCGTCCACCTTCACCTTCCAAAAGATGTGGTCGTTCAGTATGTCGATTTGACAAGCGAACTCCAAACTCTCCTATATTTTATGCGTAAAGAGGATTAGAAAGCGAAAGCATTTATGAAAAAACCAGTTATTGGGATTACAGGAAATGAAAAAGCTCATCCAGATGATGACATCATGATGAGCTATGCAGC